>JBOGDG010000473.1:0-3123 GCA_050701655.1 Micromonosporaceae bacterium | reverse complement strand
GCTGACGCCGGCGCCGAGCCCGACGAGGACGGCACCCTGATGCTGTTCCGGTCGGTCAGTGAAGAAGGGCGTTCCCGCGCGTACGTCGGCGGACGCGGCGTCCCGGTCAGTGTGCTCGGCGAGATCGGGGAGTACGCGGTCGCGGTGCACGGCCAGTCCGACCAGCTGCGGCTGCTGCAGCCCGCCGAACAGCGGGCCGCCCTGGACCGGCACGCCGGTACCGATCACGAGAAGCTGCTGGCGCGGTATCGGCAGGCGTACCAGGAGTGGCAACGCAGTGACGCCGCCCTCACCGATCTCACCGGCAACGTACGGGAGCGCCGGCAGCAGGCCGACCTGCTCCGGTTGGGGCTCACCGAGATCGACACCGCGGCCCCGGAGCCGGGCGAGGAGCAGGCGCTCGCCGACGAGGCGCGCCGGCTGGAGCATGCGGAGAGCCTGCGGCAGGCGGTCACCACCGCGCACCGGGCGCTCACCGGTGACCCTGACGACCCGACCGGCGGCGTCGACGCGGGCACCCTGCTGGGCGAGGCCCGGCGCACCCTGGATGCCGAGTCCGGGGTCGACTCGCGGCTCGGGGAGTACGCGGGCCGGCTCGCCGAGGCCGGCACCCTGCTCGGCGACGTCGCGATCGAGCTGACCAGCTACCTCGACGTGTTGGACGCCGACCCGGCACGGCTGGAGGCGGTGCACGAGCGGCGGGCCGTACTGAAGGGGCTCACCCGCAAGTACGCCGAGGACATCGACGGTGTGCTGGCGTGGGCGGAGCAGGCGCGGGCCCGGTTGGCGGAGCTGGACACCTCCGACGAGGCGATCGCCGAGCTGACCGCCGAGCGGGATCGGCTGGCCGCCGAGTGTGCGGAGGCGGCGCGGCAGCTGACGGAGTCGCGTACCCGCGCGGCCTCTGATTTTGGCGCGGCGGTGACCGCCGAGCTGAGCGGGCTCGCGATGCCGCACGCGAAGGTGTCGGCGGTGGTCGGGCCGCTGCCGGCCGGCAAGGCGGCGGCGACCCTGGATGTCGCGGGGGAGCGGATCCCGGTCACCCCCGACGGCGCCGACGAGGTCGAGCTTCGGCTGACCGCCAACCCCGGTGCGCCCGCGCTGCCGCTGCAGAAGGGCGCCTCCGGGGGCGAGCTGTCCCGGGTGATGCTCGCGGTGGAGGTGGTCTTCGCCGGGGCCGGCGGCCCGCCGACGTTGATCTTCGATGAGGTGGACGCCGGTGTCGGTGGCGGTGCCGCGGTCGAGGTGGGGCGGCGGCTGGCCCGGCTGGCGCGCCGCCACCAGGTGATCGTGGTGACCCACCTGCCCCAGGTGGCGGCGTTCGCCGACCGGCACCTGCTGGTGGCGAAGGACTCCTCGGGCGCGGTCACCACCAGCGGCGTACGGGTGGTGGAGGACGCCGACCGGTCCCGGGAGCTGGCCCGGATGCTCGCCGGGATGCCCGACAGCGATCTGGGGGTGGCGCACGCCGAAGAGCTGCTGGCGGTCGCGGCGAGCGAGAAGGCCGAGGCTCGGACGGGTGGCCGCCCGGCCCCCTGACCGCCGGCCGCCCGTCGCTTGGACCGGTAGCGGAGCGTTAATCCTGACGACGGTCGAGATCGGGCATAGCGGTTGGTTCAGGCTTTGACCAGTCGCCCGCGACGTGACGGTGCCCATTTCCAGGCATGTCGTGGCACAGTGCGTAGACGGGAAGGTGTCAGTATTGGTCTCGATGCGTTTACCCACCCTTCGCCGGCAGCGTGTCGTCGAGCCCGGAGCACTCTCCGGCACGGCGCGGCTGGACCGGCGTACCAAGCGGCTCACCGGACGGCTCCGTCCCGGTGACATCGCGGTGATCGATCATGTCGACATCGACCGGGTCGCCGCGGACGCGTTGGTGGCCTGCGAGGTCGCCGCGGTGGTCAACGCGAAGCCGTCCATCTCGGGGCGCTACCCGAATCTGGGCCCCGAGGTGCTGGTGCAGGCGGGGATCGTGCTCATCGACGATGTCGGTGAAGAGGTGTTCCAGAAGCTCCGCGAGGGTGCCGACGTACGCATCGACGGCGGCGCCGTACACCTCAATGGCGAGGTCGCGGCCAGTGGCGTACGGCACGACGCGGAGTCGGTCGCGAAGGCGATGGCGAACGCCCGGGACGGGCTGTCGGTGCAGCTGGAGGCGTTCGCCGCCAACACGATGGAGTACCTCAAGCGGGAGCGTGAGCTGCTGCTCGACGGCGTAGGGGTGCCCGACGTCGCCACCCGGATGACCGGTCGGCACTGCCTGATCGTGGTCCGGGGGTACGACTACAAAGCCGACCTGGATGTGCTGCGGCCGTACATCCGGGAGTTCAAGCCGGTGCTGATCGGGGTGGACGGCGGCGCCGACGCGCTGGTCGAGGCCGGCTACACGCCCGACATGATCATCGGCGACATGGACTCGGTCTCCGACGACGTACTGCGGTGTGGGGCGGAGATCGTGGTGCACGCGTACGCCGACGGCCGGGCGCCGGGGCTGTCCCGGATCCAGGCGCTCGGGCTGTCCGCGGTGACCTTCCCCGCCGCCGCCACCAGCGAAGACATCGCGATGCTGCTCAGTGACGAGAAGGGCGCGAGCCTGATCGTGGCGGTCGGCACGCACGCCACCCTCGTGGAGTTTCTGGACAAGGGCCGCGGCGGTATGGCGTCGACGTTCCTGACCCGGCTGCGGGTGGGTGGCAAGCTGGTCGACGCCAAGGGGGTGAGCCGGCTCTACCGGCAGAACCTGTCGACCTCGTCGCTGGTGCTGCTGGTGCTCGCCGCGCTTGCCGCGATGGCCGCCGCGGTGGCGGTCTCCACCGTGGGTCGGTTCTACCTCGAAGTCCTCGCCGAGTGGTGGGACAACCTCATCTTCCAGGTACAGAGGCTGTTTTAGTGATCAATTTCCGGTACCACGTGGTCTCCCTGACCGCTGTGTTCCTCGCCCTGGCGGTCGGCATGGTGCTCGGCACCGCCGCGCTCAACGGCCCGGTCACCGAGGACCTGTACAGCGAGGCACAGTCGCTGCGCAAGTCCAACGGCCAGCTCCGGGACCAGATCGCGGTGATGGAGGACGAGCTGGCCACCCGCGAGGAGTACGTGAAGGAAGCCGCGCCACTGCTGCTCGAC
>JBOGDG010000472.1:0-3123 GCA_050701655.1 Micromonosporaceae bacterium | reverse complement strand
CTCGGCGCTGATGGACCGCTCGCTGGAGCAGACCCGTACCGAGGCCCGGTACCTGCTGTACGTGCGTACCCTCGCCGAACTGGTGCCCGACGAGGCCAGGATCCTCGCCGCCCTCGCCGACGGCACCAGCTACCCGGTGATCGACGTGGTGGCACGTAACGCGGTCGGGCAGGCGAAAGGGCACCTGATCCGCGACGTGTCCAGCGTCGGGCGCGCGGCCGGGGTGGCGCTGCCGGGCGAGGCCCACAGCTACGTGTCGCACCTGCGCCGGCTCGGGCTGGTCGAACGGCACGCGGAGGATCCCGCGTTCACCGACCGGTACGACCTGCTGATGACCGAGGAGGCGGTACGCCGGGCGCAGCAGGACGGCCGGCTCGGGCGCGGCCTGACCGCGAAACCGGTACGCGGCACGCTGCGGATCTCCCCGCTCGGCGCCGACCTGTGGCACGACTGCAACCCACCCGAGCCGGAGCCGGCGGCACGCCCCGATCCCACGGCGGCGCCAGCCGTCACGCTGACCGACTGACGCCGGGAGGTGGGCGCGATCGACATCGACACCCTGCTCGCCGACCTGCGCGAGAACTGGTGGATCTACCTGTCGATGCCGATAGTGGCGGCGCTGATCGGGTACGTCACCAAGCTGCTCGCGATCCGCATGATGTTCGAGCCGTTGGAGTTCGTGGGGGTCCGGCCGTACCTCGGCTGGCAGGGGATCATCCCGCGGCGGGCGGCTCGGATGGCGGCGACCGCGACCGATCTGCTCACCCAGCGGCTGATCTCGCCCCAGGAGATCATGAACCGGATCGACCCGCACCGGGTCGCCGACGAGCTCTCCGAGCCGCTCCGGCGCGCCATCGACGAGGTGGCGCGCGAGGTGGCGGCCCACTACCAGCCCGGTCTGTGGGAGTCGCTGCCGGAGGTGGCCCGCCGTACGTTGATCAGCCGGGTGCAGCGGGACGCTCCCGAGGTGATCGAGTCGATCATGGAGGACATCAGGTCCAACGTCGAAGAGGTGCTGGACCTGAAGGCCATGATCGTCACCAGTCTGGTGCGCGACCGGGCGCTTTTGAACCGGATCTTCCGGGAGGCCGGTGAGGAGGAGTTCCGGTTCATCGCGCGGTCCGGGATCTACTTCGGGTTCGCGATCGGGCTGGTGCAGGTGACCGTCTGGGCGCTGACCCACTCGCCGCTGGAGCTGCCGCTGTTCGGGCTGTTCATCGGGTGGTTCACCGACTGGCTGGCGTTGAAGATGATCTTCAATCCGAAGCAGCCGACCCGGTACCTGTTCGGGATGCTGGAGTGGCAGGGGCTGTTCCTGAAGCGCCGCAAGGAGGTCGCCGCCCGCTACGGCGAGCTGATCGCGAAGGAGATCCTGACCCCGCACAACCTGTTCGGGGCGGTGCTCACCGGGCCACTGTCCGACCGGGTGTTCGCGATGGTGTTCCGGCACGTGCAGCGCATGGTCGACGCCCAGTCCGGGCTGGCGAAACCGCTGGTGGTGCTCGCCGTCGGGGGCGGCAGGTACCAGGAGATGAAGCGGGAGATCGCCCGGCTGGTGATGGAGCGGCTACCCGAGACCATGGGGTACGTGGAGTCGTACGCCGCCGACGCGATGGACATCCGCAACACGCTCACCGGCAAGATGCAGCAGCTCGACGAGGAGGAGTTCGAAGGGCTGCTGCGACCCGCGTTCCAGCAGGACGAGTGGATCCTGATCACGGTCGGCGCGGCGCTCGGCTTCCTGGTCGGCGAGCTGCAGGTGCTGGTGATCACACACGCGTAGCCCGCCGCGGGCTACGCCGGCTTCTCGCTGACGAAGATCGCGGTGCCGGGGAAGAGCCGGCCGCGCAGCGGACTCCACTGACCCCAGACCTGCTGGTGTCCCTCCGGCCACTCGGGTTCGACGATGTCGCGCAGCACGAACCCGGCGGCGACCAGCTCCCGTACCCGGTCGCCGAGCGTACGGTGGTGCTCCACGTACGTCGGCGTGCCGGTGGCGTCCAGCTCCACGTACGGGCGCCGGTCGAAGTACGAGTGGATGACGCGCAGGCCGTCCTCGCCCGGGTCGTCCAGGAAGATCCACCGCATCGGGTGCGTGATCGCGAACACCCAGCGGCCGCCGGGGCGCAGCACCCGCGCCACCTCCCGCATCACCCCCGCCGAGTCGGCCACGAACGGCACCGCTCCGAACGCGCTGCACGCGATGTCGAAGCTGCCGTCGGCGAACGGCAGCGACTCGGCGTCGGCCCGCACCAGTGGTACGTCTACGCCGCTGCGTACCGCCGCCTCGCCGGCCTCTTTGAGCATCCCGCCGGACAGGTCGAAGCCGACCGCGTACGCCCCCTGGGTGGCCAGCCACCGGGCGCAGGAGGCGGCGCCGCAGCCGACTTCGAGCACCCGGCTGCCCGCCAGCTCGCCGAGCAGGCCGGCGTCCGCCTCGCGGAGGCTCTCCGGGCACCAGACGAAGTCGGCGTCGCCCAGGAAGTCGCCGTGCTGGGCCTGATAGTGGACCGCGTCGTGGTCCCACCAGAGCTGACTGGCGCGTCGGCTGTCCGCGCTGGAGACGGGCTGCCGGAGCACCCGCGTGGTGAGGGAAGGGTCAGACACACGCCGACGGTACGCCGTGCACGGTTTCGTGTGCGGAAGCCCCCCGCAGCGTGCAACAACTTGCATATCGGCACACCATGCGGGTGGGGTTGGACCTTGTGGTATTACGCACGGTACGCTGGTCGACGCGCTTGGGGCCTGCGTACCAACGGCAGGGAGTGGGTGCGCGTCGTCGCGTCAGCGATCTCGTATCACGATCAGCGGAATTGATCCTGGTGGGTGTTGTTGTGCGGCGAAGGACCCAGGCGCTGGACCGACCCGACATACCACCAACCGGAGCAACTGCCCACATGACGAGCAGCATCGAGGCCACCTCGAGCGTAGCCGCGGCCTCCACCACGAGCAGCGGCAACACGGTCGCCGTCGACGACATCGGCTCTGAGGAAGCATTCCTCGCCGCGATCGACGAGACCATCAAGTACTTCAATGACGGCGACATTGTCGAAGGCACCGTCGTCAAGGTCGACCGGGACGAGGTCCTGCTCGACATCGGTTACAAGACCGAGGGCGTGATCC
>JBOGDG010000471.1:0-3138 GCA_050701655.1 Micromonosporaceae bacterium | reverse complement strand
CTCGAACGCGGGACCTCATTGACGCCGTCACGGCAGCGCCGTAGCTTCGGGTTACCGGGGGTAACGTTAACCCGGTGGTAATCAGGAGGCGACCGTGACCGACACAGGCGACAACCGGTACGACGTGATCGTGATCGGCTCCGGCTTCGGTGGCAGCGTCTCGGCACTGCGGCTGACCGAGAAGGGCTACCGGGTCGGCGTACTGGAGGCGGGCCGGCGCTTCGCCGACGACGAGCTGCCGGAGACCTCCTGGCGGCTGCGGCGCTTCCTCTGGGCGCCGAAGCTGGGCTGCTACGGGATCCAGAAACTCACCCTGCTGCGCGACGTGCTGGTGCTCTCCGGCACCGGCGTCGGAGGCGGCAGCCTGGTCTACGCGAACACGCTCTACGAGCCGCTCGCCCCCTTCTACACCGACTCCCAGTGGCGCGACATCACCGACTGGCGCTCCGAGCTGGCCCCGTACTACGACCAGGCGAAACGGATGCTGGGCGTGGTCACGTACTCAGGAGAGACCGCCGCCGACACCGTGATGCGCGAGGTGGCCGACGAGATGGGGGTGGGCGAGAGCTGGCACAACACCCCGGTGGGCGTCTACTTCGGCGAGTCCGGCGTCGACCCGTACTTCGGCGGCGCGGGGCCGATCCGGCAGAGCTGCATCCAGTGCGGCTCGTGCATGACCGGCTGCCGACACAACGCCAAGAACAGTCTGGTGAAGAACTACCTCTACCTCGCCGAGCAGGGCGGCGCGCAGGTGCACCCGCTCACCACGGTCACGAAGGTCACCCCGCTGCCCGGCGGCGGCTATGAGATTTCCTGTGTACGCACCGGAGCCTGGGCCCGCAAACAGCGCCGCACGTTCTACGCCGACCAGGTGGTGTTCGCCGCCGGCGCGCTCGGCACCCAGCGACTGCTGCACACCATGCGAGACACAGGCACGCTGCCGAAGCTGTCGTCGCGGCTGGGCTTCCTGACCCGTACCAACTCCGAGTCGATCCTGGGGGCGAAGGCGTTCAATCCGGACGTCGACTACTCGAAGGGCGTGGCGATCGGCAGCTCGTTCCACCCCGACGAGCACACCCACATCGAGCCCGTGCGGTACGGCAAGGGCTCCAACTCGATGGGGCTGCTGCAGACCTTCCTCACCGACGGCGGCACCCGGCTGCAGCGCGCCGGGCGCTGGCTGAAGGAGTTCGGCAGGCACCCGCTGAAGGCACCGAAGATGCTCTCGGTACGCCGCTGGTCGGAGAAGACCATCATCGTGCTGGTGATGCAGTCGCTGGACAACTCGATCACGGTCTTCCGCAAGCGCACCTGGTACGGCCGCCGCAAGCTGAGCACGAGACAGGGCCACGGCCAGCCGAACCCGACCTGGATCCCCGCCGGCAACGAGGCGGTACGCCGGATCGCCGACAAGATCGACGGCTTCGCCGGCGGCACCTGGCTGGAGATCGCGAACATCCCGCTGACCGCGCACATCCTGGGTGGCGCGGTGATCGGCGACTCCCCCGACACCGGCGTGATCGACCCCTACCACCGGGTGTACGGGCACCCCGGGCTGCACGTGGTCGACGGTGCCGCGGTCTCGGCCAACCTCGGCGTCAACCCGTCGCTGACCATTACCGCGCAGGCGGAGCGGGCGATGTCGTTCTGGCCCAACCGGGGCGACGACGACGCCCGGCCCGAGCTGGGCTCGGCGTACCGCCGGATCGAGCCGGTGACCCCGAAACAGCCCGCCGTCCCCGAACACGCCCCCGCCGCCCTCCGCCTCCTCACCCTGTAGCGGCGGCACCACCCGGCACCATGCCGCGCCCCTCGGGCATGGGACGCTCTGCCGCGCTCAGCCGCTCCAAGCCGCGGCACAGCGCCCCCTGCCTGATCCACTCCGGTTCGAACACGGGGGAATTTGACAGTGTGCTGTCATGTATGACAGGATGCTGTCATGACAAACGAGAGCGCCCCGGAGCGCGAGACGGTCCACGTCGCGGCGTACGACACGCTCGCCGACTGGGAGGTCGGGTTCGCGACCGCCCACCTGAATAATCCACAGTTCCAGCGGGTCCCGGGCCGGTTCCGGGTGGTCATGGTGGGCGAGACCGACAAGCCGGTGACCAGCACCGGCGGCATGCGGATCCTGCCCGACCTGACGCTGGACGAGCTGACGCCGAGCGAGAGCGCGATGCTGATCCTGCCCGGCGGGTCCGCCTGGATGGCCGTCGGCGGCAACGCGGCGTTCGGCAAGAAGGCGCGCGAGTTCGTCGAGGCCGGCGTACCGGTGGCCGGGATCTGCGGTGCCACGGTCGGGCTTGCGCGGGAAGGGCTGCTGGACGACCGCGTACACACCGGCAACTCCCCCGACGAGCTCGCCGTCAGCGGCTACCAGGGCGCCGCGCACTACCGGGACGAGCCGGCGGTCACCGCCGGCGACGTGATCACGGCGGGCGGGGTCGCGCCGGTCGAGTTCGCCCGGGAGATCTTCGCCAAGCTCGACGTGTACGCGCCCGAGGTGCTCGCCGCCTGGTTTCTGATGTTCCGCCACCACGACCCGAGTGGCTTCGCCGCGATGATGGGCGACGGGTCATGACGGATCCGGCGGCGCTGTTGAGCGGCACCGCGCTCGCCACCTTCCGGCTCAACGGTCAGCTCCTCGCAGTCGCCGAGGGGCTGGCCCGCCCGGGCGGGCTCACCGCCGCCTGGTGGCAGGTGCTGGGTGCCGTGCTCCCGGCTCCGCTGCCCGCGTCGGGGATCGCCCGCGAGATGGGGATCACCCGGCAGAGCGTGCAGCGGATCGCCGACCTGCTGGTGGAGCGCGGGCTGGCGGCGTACCAGCCGAATCCGGCGCACCAGCGGGCCAAGCTGCTCGCCCCCACCGAGGCCGGACGCGCCGCGGTGGCCCGGATCGCCCCGGGTCACCGCGAGCTCGCCGAGCGGCTCGCCGACAAGCTCACCGTCGACGGGTTCGGCGAGGCGCTCGACGCGCTGCGGCGGCTGTCGGCGGCACTGGAGGCCGTACACCCGGATTAGCTCTTCAGGCCCCTGTCGGGGCCGCCGCGGAGGCGGGAAAATGGCTCTACGCTCGCCCGGGTCGACGTCGATCGCTCCTTGATGCCGTGGATCTCGTGGATTAGCTTGACGCTGGGA
>JBOGDG010000470.1:0-3143 GCA_050701655.1 Micromonosporaceae bacterium | reverse complement strand
GCCCAGCCACACGTCCGCCTCGGCCCGCAGGTCATCGGGTACGTGCGCGCGGGAGACCAGCAGGCGCCGCCCCGCGCCCGGCTCGGTCTGGTGGACCGCCGAGTCGGTGACCCGCCACTGGCCGCCGACCGTCTCCCAGCCGTCGAGGCCGGAGTCGAAACTCTCGCGCACCGGCCCCGTGGCCACCGGTGAGGCCTCCGCGCCCTCGGACGGGCCGGCACCGGCCCTCACCACGGGCCAGCCGTCGATCCAGTCGAGGCGGTCGATCAGCATCGGGCGCTCGTTGATCCCGTACGGCTCGTCCAGGTACGGGTCCCGCCGGTCGATCGCGTGGTACACGAACCAGTCCTGCCCGGCGAGGTCGACAACCAGGCCGTTGTGCCCCGGGCCGATCCAGGTGTTGCCGTTCTGCGCGACCACCGGCGTGCCGCCGACCCGGGAGATGTTCAGCGACGTGCCGGACGCGTCCAGGAACGGGCCTTTCGGGCTCTTCGAACGGCCGGCGAACACGGCGTACCCGGTGGTGGGGCCGGCGCAGCAGCTCGCCGAGGAGCCGAACAGGTAGTACCAGCCGCCGTGGCGCACCACGTACCCGCCCTCGTACCGGTTGTCGACCGCTACCCGGGTCGGCGCCCCGACCGCCCGCAGCCCGTCTGCGGACAGCTCGGCCACCCAGATCCCGCCGAAGTAGCCTCCGAAGTAGAGGTACTTGCGGCCATCCACGTCGGTGAACTCGGACGGGTCGATGGTGCCCCAGTAGCCACCACCGGGCGCGGGGCGCGGCGCCACCACCGGGGTGTCGGAGTGGGTCCACGGCCCGGTCGGGGTCGGGGCGGTCGCCACCCCGATGGCGAAGTCGGTCCACCCGGGCGCGGTCTTGGTGTCGGTGACCGTGTAGTACATGACGTACCGGCCGTCGAGGTAGCGGATGTCCGGCGCCCAGAACGAGGTGTCGGGCTCGGCGTACGCGGGCACGTCGGCGGACTCCAGCGCGTCGCCCACGTAGGACCAGTCGGTGAGGTTGTCCGAGACCGCCATCGGGATCCGGTGGAAGACGTGCTCGCCCTCCCGCAACGGGTCCGAGGTGCCGTACGAGTACCACCGGCCGTCCTCGCCGCGGATGACGACCGGGTCCGCGAACGTGTCGGCGAAGTCCTTCGACACCGCGTTGGTGTAGGTCGGCTGGCTCGATGCCCGGGTCTCGGCGCCGGTCTGCGAGGCGGCCGCCGGCACGGTCGTGGCCAGCGCTAACGCCGCCGCGGCGGCGAGGATTCGGGGCACAGACACGATTAACTCCTTGAGCGAGGGGTCAGCCTTTGAGGCCGCTGCGGGACACGCCTTCGATGACGTACCGCTGGGTGAAGGCGAACAGGAGCAACACCGGGACGCTGGCGATGAACGCGCCCGCCATCATCACCGGGAAGTCCGCCCGGTACGCCTGCTGCAGGGTCGCGAGACCGGGCGGCAGGGTCATGTTCTCCGGGCTGAAGATCACGTAGACCGGCCAGACGAAGTCGTTCCAGTTCGCCAGGAACGACAGCACCGCCAGGGTGGCCAGCGCCGGCTTGGACAGCGGCAGCACCACCCGCAGGAAGATCTGGAACTGGTTGGCGCCGTCGAGCAGCGCCGCCTCCTCCAGGTCCGCCGGCAGGGACAGGAAGAACTGCCGCAGGAAGAACACCCCGAACGCGCTCGCCGCGCCGGGCACGATCAGCGCCCACAGGCTGTCGATCCAACCCAGCCGGTCCACGATCAGGTAGTTCGGGATCAGCAGCACGAAGCCCGGCACCAGCAGGGTGGAGATGATCACCCCGAACATCAGCCGCTTGCCGGGGAAGTCCATCCGCGCCAGGGGGTACGCCGCGCACGCCGCGACCACCAGCACCAGCACGGTGTGGGCGGTCGCCGCGAACATGCTGTTGAGGAACCAGGTGAACACCGGCGCCTGCGAGGCGGCGCCGAGGACCTCCTGGTACGCGTCGGTGGAGGTCTCCTCCGGCAGGAAGGACGGTGGGATCCGCAACGCCTCGTTCTTGTCCTTGAACGACGTGACCATCATCCACAGCAGCGGCGCCGCGAACACCACGGACAGCCCGAGCAGCCCGGTGTACCAGGCGAGACCCGGGCGTTGCCCGGCGGCGGAGCGTTTCTTGATCACCAGACGTTTCTTGATGAGCGGCATCGGCCTCACTCCCGGTACCTGAAGATGCGGAAGTTGACGACGCTCACGATGGCGAGGCAGAGCGCCAGGATGAAGCCCATCGCCGCGGCGTTGCCCATCCGGAAGTTACGCAGCCCCTCCTGCGCGATGTACATGATCGCGGTGCGGGTCTCGTCCCCTGGCTGACCATTGGTGACGATGTACGCCTGCCCGAACATGTTCGCCGAGGCCAGGATCGTGATGGTCACCACGAACGCCATCACCGGCCGCAGCCCGGGCAGCGTGACGTGCCAGAACTCCTGCCGGGAGTTGGCGCCGTCGGCCTTCGCGGCGTCGTACAGGTGGCGGGGGATGTCCTGCAGGCCGGCGAGGAAGATCACGGCGTTGAAGCCGAGCGTCCACCACACGGTCATCCCGACCAGCCCGACCCAGGCCCAGGGCAGGCCGTTGGTCCACGGGGTGTCGTCGGGCAGCCCGAGCAGGCCGAGCAGGTAGTTGATCACCCCGACGTTCGAGTCCAGCAGGTAGCGCCAGAGCAGGCCGACCACCGCCACGCCGAGCACGTACGGCGCAAAGTAGAGCGCCCGGAAGAAGTTGCGCCCGGGGAAGCTGCGATTGAGCAGTAACGCGATCCCGAGCGGGATCACCACCAGGAAGGGAACGCTCGCCACGGTGAAGATCCCGGTGGCGCGCATGCTCTTCCAGAAGTTGCCGTACACATAGGACTCGCTGTCGAACAGCTCGGTGTAGTTGCTCGGGCCGGCCCACGGCTTGTTGGGCAGCAGGTAGTCCCACTCGTGCAGGCTGATCCAGACGCCGTACCCGATCGGGGCGATCACGAACGCGGTGAACAGCAGCAGGTACGGCGCGAGGAACAGGTACGGCGTGAGCCGCCCCTCGCGCCGGACCCTCGCCCTGCGCCGGGCGCTTGAGCGGCGGACGGCAAGGGTGGCGGGGTGGGCGCCGCCGGAGGCCGTGGCGG
>JBOGDG010000469.1:0-3152 GCA_050701655.1 Micromonosporaceae bacterium | reverse complement strand
GCGCGCCGCACTCGAAGCCGAGATCGCCGAAAATGTCACTGCCGCATGCGATGATCACAACGTGACCGCAGCCTGATGATCACACTCGGGCCGCCACCGAAGTTCCACGGGACTCGGGACATCCTCCGACGTGCCGGGCCAGAGCGACTGGTTCGTCAACCTGGTCAAGCTGTGGAACAAGAACAACGATGTCAAGATCAAGCTGCGCTACATTCCGGTAGCTGATTACATCGGCGGGTCGCAGCTGCAGACCGCGTTTTCTTCCGGCAAGGGCCCCGACATCTTCCTGGTCAGCCCCGGTGACTTCCTGCGCTACTACAACGGCAAGGTGCTGCAGGACCTGACGCCCGAGCTGTCGGACGACACCAAATCCGACTACACCGACGGCGTACTGGACACCCGTACGGTCGACGGGAAGGTCTACGGGCTGCCGATGGAGGTCGAGCCGCTGGCGATGTTCTACGACATCAAGGCGTTCGAGCAGGCGAAGCTCTCCGAGGCGGACCTGCCGAAGACCTGGGACCAGCTGCTCGACGTGGCCGACAAGCTGACCACCAAGAAGCGGTTCGGGGTGCTGTTCGAGACCGGCCCCGGCTACTACCAGAACTTCACCTGGTACCCGTTCATGTGGATGGCCGGCGGCAACGCGGTCTCTGACGACCAGAAGGCCGAGTTCGACTCGCCCGGCACGGTCAAGGCGCTCACGTTCTGGCAGGACGCGATCAAGCTGAAGGTGGCGCCCCGCAAGGCGCAGGGCAACGGGGGCGGGGACGCGGTCGCCAACCTCGCCGGCGGATACTGCGCGATGCAGCAGACCGGGATCTGGTCCGTGGCGGCGCTCGCCGCGGAGAAGAAGGACTACCCGTACGGGGTGTTCAAGCTTCCGGTGCCGGACGGCGGTACGTACACCACCGACCTGGGTGGCTGGGCGTTTGTCGCCAACGCGAAGGGCGCCAACCCGCAGGTGGCGGCGAAGTTCATCAGCTGGGCGCTCGGCGGCACCGACGCCGCGGGTGTGGAACGCGGCCGGCAGTGGAACACCGTGGTCAAGACCAACATCCCGCCGCGCAAGTCGGTGCAGGCCGCCGCGGAGGACAAGGGCGCGTTCTCCGGGGGCGTACTGGCCACCTTCGCCAACGAGGTGGCGCCGGGCGGGCGCGGCGAGCCCCGCTACACCCCGGAGGTGTACAAGGCGGTGTCCGACGCGATCCAGGCCTGCATGCTGAACAACGCCGATCCCGGCAAGTCCGCCGCGGACGCCGGGGAGAAGATCGACAAGTTCCTGACCACGTACAAGGGCGCTCCGATCGTCTGACATGACCCTGATCGCATCCCGTCCCACGAAGCGGCGCCGCGCGTCACCCCCCGACGCGCGGCCCGCTCGACTGGCCCGGCGCCGCTCCCGGCGCGAGGCACTGGTCGCGTACGCGTTCCTGGCGCCCGACGTCGCCGGCCTGCTGGTGTTCCTGGTGCTGCCGATGCTGGTCGCGCTGGCGGTGTCGCTGTTCACCGTCGACGGCTTCGGCAACTACAGCTTCGCCGGGCTGGACAACTTCCGGCTGATGGCCGAGGACCCGCTGCTGCACCAGAGCCTGGGCGTCACGGCGACGTACCTGGCGTGCTACGTACCGCTGGTGTTCGTGGCCAGCCTGGGGTTGGCGCTGCTGGTACGCGACCCGTACCCGGGAGTCGGGCTGGTGCGCGCCAGCCTGTTTCTGCCCAACGTGGTCAGCCTGGTCGTGGTCGGCGTGCTGTGGCAGTTCATGCTGGTGGACAAGCAGGGCGTGATCACCGGGTTGTTGACGCCGGTCGGCATGGGGGAGATCTCCTGGCTGGGCGACCCGTCGTACGCCCTGCTCACGCTGGTGCTGATCAGCGTCTGGTTCCTGATGGGCTACCAGATGCTGATCTTCCTGGCCGGGTTGAAGGACATCCCCGGGGAGTACTACGACGCGGCGACCGTCGACGGCGCCAACGCCTGGCAGCGGTTCCGCCACATCACGTGGCCGCTGCTCAAGCCCACCAGCTTCTTCGTCTTCATCACCTCGATCGTCAACTCGGTCACCGGGCTGCAGGCCTTCGACCTGGTGTACGTGATGACCCAGGGCGGCCCGGCCAACTCGACCTCGACGGTGGTGTTCTACACGTACCAGCAGGCCTTCCAGTTCAGTAACTACGGGTACGCCGCCGCGATCACCGCCGCCACGGTCGGATTCCTGGTCGTGGTCACCGGCGTGATGTTCGCGGTGACCAGGGGAGGTCGGTTCAGTGCGTAAGGCCAAGCGCGGTACGGCGGTGCGGGCGACCGCGGGATACCTGCTCGCGGCGGCGACGCTGTTCCCGCTGCTGTGGATGGTGCTGGGTTCGCTGCGGCCGCCGGGCCAGGCGCTCGGTTCGCTGTTCTCGGGAGACTTCACGCTCACCAACTACGCGTACGTGGTCACCCAGGTGCCGTTCCTCCGCTACATGCTCAACTCGGCGATCGTCTCGGTGGTGGTCACCGGGTTCGCGCTGTGGTTCCACTCGATGGCGGCGTACGCCCTGGCCCGGCTGCGGTTCCCCGGGCGGGGCGCGCTGTTCGGGCTGATCGTCGGCACCCTGCTGGTGTCGCTGCCGGTGATCCTGGTGCCGCTGTTCCTGCTCACCAAGGAGCTCGGGATGCACGACAGCTACACCGGGCTGATCGTGCCGGCGATCTTCCACGCCTTCGGGATCTTCCTGCTGCGGCAGTTCTACCTGGGGATCCCGCGGGAGCTGGAGGAGGCGGCCGTGGTGGACGGCTGCGGCTACTGGCGGATCTACTGGAACGTCGTACTGCCGCTGAGCCGGCCCGTACTGGCCTCGCTCGCGGTGCTGTTCTTCCTGGCCAACTGGAACGCCTTCCTGTGGCCGCTGACCATCATCCAGAGCCAGGATCTGTGGGTGGTCCAGATGGGCATCGCGTCCTTCAAGACGCAGTACGGCACCGCGTGGCACTACATCATGGCCGCCTCCCTGCTCGCCGCGCTGCCCACGATCGCCGCGTCCCGAGTTCCGCAGTTGATGGGCACATGAGCCCTGTGTGAGGGGCGTTTGTGCAGGTCAGCGCGTTGCGGTGGCTCGGGAACCCTGGAAATGCGTGGGCACACGACTTGCCGTGTCGGGCTTGATTC
>JBOGDG010000468.1:0-3158 GCA_050701655.1 Micromonosporaceae bacterium | reverse complement strand
GGTCCACACCTTCTGCCCGTTGACCACGTAGTGATCGCCGTCGCGTACCGCACGGGTGCGCAGCGAGGCCAGGTCGGAGCCGGCGCCCGGCTCGGAGAAGCCCTGCGCCCAGCTGCGTTCGCCGCGCGCGATCGGCGGCAGATGCTCGGACCTCTGGGCGTCGGTGCCGTACTCCAGCAGCGTCGGCCCGAGCAGGAACGCGCCGATCCCGTTCACCGTCGGGACCTGCGCCCGCATCATCTCTTCCTGCAGGATGAACTCCCGCATCGCGTCGAGGCCTGCGCCGCCGTACTCGGTGGGCCAGGCGGGCGCGATCCAGCCCTTCTCCGCGAGGACATCCGCCCACTGCCGGGCGCCGTCCCGGCGTACCGGGTCGTCGCTGAGCCGGTCGACGGGCCAGTTGTAGCCCCACACGTCCTCGGGCTCCAGGCTGTGCTCGGCGTCGGTGTCCGGCCGGTACGCCGCCGGGAAGCTGGCCTTGATGAAGGCGCGCGCCTCTTCCCGGAACGCCGCCTCCTCGGGCGTGTCCTCCCAGTTCATCCCGCGTCCTTCCGGTCTGCGGCCCGGGGCGCCCCGAGCGCCTCGCGGTCCCAGGTGGTGGGCGTGATGCCATGGTCGCCCTCGGCGCGCAGCCGGTACTTGGCGACCTTGTCGGTGGGGGTGCGCGGCAGCGCGTCGACGAACTCGACGTACCGCGGCACCATGAACCTCGGCAGCCGCTCCTCGCAGAACGCCGCCAGCTCGGGCTCGGTCAGCTGGGCGCCCGGACGCAGCACTACCGCCAGCTTCACCTCTTCGTCCTCCAGCTCCGACGGCACACCGATCGCGGCGCACTCCAGCACCGCCGGGTGCAGGTTCACCTCGCACTCCAGGTCGAAGGCGGAGATGTTCTCGCCCCGGCGCCGGATCGAGTCCTTCATCCGGTCCAGGAAGTAGAAGTAGCCGTCCTCGTCCCGCCATACCCGGTCGCCGGTGTGAAACCACATGTTGCGGAAGCACTCGGCGGTCGCCTCGGGCGCACCGTAGTACCCGGTGGTGATCACGTACGGCTGCTTCGGGCGCAGCACCAGCTCGCCGGCTTGGCCCGGGCCGAGCTCGCGGTCCTGCTCGTCGACCACGGCGGCCTCGAACCGCTTGGAGTTGACCGTGCCGCAGGAGCCGGCCCGCCACTGCCCGTACGGGCTGCCGGTGGGGATGCCCGCCTCGGTGCTGGTGTACGTCTCCACCGACCGCACCCCGAAGCGCTCCCGCATCGGCGCGTCGAGCGAGGACTTCCCCATGTAGAACAGCTCCAGCGGATGGTCCTTGTCCCGGGGCGTCGGTGGCTGGTTGAGCAGGATCGGGATCATCGAGAACACGCTCATCGCGACCTGCGCGTCGAAGTGCCGTACGTCGTCCCAGAACCGCGACGCACTGAACTTCTCCACCACCGCGATCGCGCCGCCGCCCAGCAGCGCCGAGAACACCCCGTCCCAGAGCCCGGCGGCGTGGAACAGCGGCAGCGGGCAGTAGATCGTCTTGCCCCACCGGTCGAGGTAGTCCAGCGAGTCCCAGGCACAGGTCAGCGCCAGCGCGTGGGAGCACATCGCGCCCTTGGACGGGCCGGTTGTGCCCGAGGTGTACATGATCGCCAGCAGCTCGGAGAACGCCACGCCGACCTGCGGTGCGGCCTCGCCGTGGCAGAGCAGGTCGGACATCGGTACGGCGGCCTTGCCCAGCAGCGGCGGCGGTGCCTCGGGGCCGGTGCGCACCATCACCTGCGCCAGTCCGGGCAGCCGCGCGGCGAGCGGCGAGAGCCGGTCGGCGTACCCCGAATCGATGATCAGCATCGAGGAGTCGGAGCTGACGAGTACGTGCCGGAGCATCTCGCCCCGGTGGTTGGTGTTGACCGGCACGGCAACGGCGCCGAGCCGCGCCAGCGCGAAGATGACGTACACCAGGTCGGCGCAGTTGGGCAGCATCACCGCGACGTGGTCGCCCCGGCCGACACCGTGCGCGATCAGCCCCTGCGCCACGCGGTTGGCGGTCGCGTCGGCCTCTCCGTAGGTGATCTCGGCGTCGCGGAACTTCAGGAAGATCTGGTCTCGGTGGGTCTGGGCCCGGGCGGAGAGCAGCTCGCCGATGACGAGACTCTCCAACCGCTCATTGCGCATCCGCACCTCCCGTGGCGGTCATCTGCGGCTACCAAGCTTCCGTACCTGATGCGGCGGTATGCGCCCCATGTGAGCACGCATGGCAGAGCCACCACAAGTCGCAGCCACCACCGACGACCGTAGTCCGAGCGCGTCCACCGGCATCACTGTGACGACCGTCGCACCGCGGCCGCCCGGCCTCTCCGCCGATCGCGCGCGCCGGCCTTGATGCGCCGGTCGAGCCGCCCCGGTAGCGGCCTGATGTGGCAAGATAACTGACTGTTCAGTTGAGGAAGTCGCCAGCGAGCAGTGGGAGTCAGGGTGCCGCGTCCCAGCGTGGAAGTCGAACGGCGGGAGCAGATCCTGCGGGCCGCGTGCCAGGTGATCGCCGAGACCGGGATCCGCGCGCTGCGGGTGGCCGACGTGGCGAAGCGCGCCGGGACCAGCAGCGGCACCGTGCACTACTACTTCGCCACCAAGCGGGATCTCGTCCACGCGGCTTTCGTGTTCAACTTCGAGCACTCCATCGCGCGCCGCCGCCCGATGCTGGACAGCCACCACACCCCGGCCCAGCGGCTGCGGGCGTTTGTGGAGTCGTACCTGCCGGACGATGCGGAGACGGTCCGGGCATGGCGGGTGTGGGCGGAGCTGTGGGTCGAGGCGATCCGGGAGCCCGACCTGCAGGAGGTCAACGAGCGGGTGTACGGCGAATGGCGCCGCCTGGTGGCCGGTATCGTCCGCGACGGGCAGGATCACGGGGTGTTCCGGGACGGCGACGCGGTTCAGCTGGCCAATGCGCTGATCGCCATGATCGACGGTCTGGCGATCCAGGTGCTGCTGGGCTCGCCCAGCATGACGCCGCAGCGGATGCGCGCGGTCTGCGACGGGTTCCTGCGCGATCTCGAGGACTAGCTCGAAAATGAATGGTGGCTGGGCAGGCGGCAGCTCCCGGCGGAGCGCAGCGGAGCCGGGACAGGTGTTGGCTGGTTAAGCGGTGGTCTGGATCGGATTGAGGGTGACGGTGTA
>JBOGDG010000467.1:0-3160 GCA_050701655.1 Micromonosporaceae bacterium | reverse complement strand
GTCCCACCTGCTCGCCGAGGTGGAGCAGACCTGCACCGACGTGGTGGTGATGCACCGCGGCGAGCTGGTCGCCTCCGGCCCGGTGGACGAGATCGTGGGCGACTCGCCGACCACGCTGTTCGACGTCACCGATCTGGATGCCGCCGAGGCCGCGCTCCGCAACCTCGAAGGCATCAACGAGGTGAGCCGCGACGGTGCCCAGCTGGTCGCCGACCTCAACGGCACGCCTCGCGAGGAGGCGGTGAAAGCGCTGGTCACCGCCGGTGTCGGGGTGCAACGGGTGGTGCCCCGGCGCCGCTTGGAGGACGCCTTCCTCACGCTTGTGTCTGGTGACGGCCCGGGGAGCGAACGATGACGCTGCTGCAGGACGGAGCCGCCACCGGCTACCGCTTCGCGAAAACCCTTTCCTTCGGTACGGAGTTCCGCCGCCAGTTGACGCGCCGGCGTACCCAGCTGACGCTCGTACTGCTGATGCTGCTGCCGATCGTGATGGCGCTGGCGTTCGAGTTCGGCCCGCAGTCGGGGGAGCGCGACTCCGACAACGGCGGCTTCGGGCTGGTCGACCTGGCCACCGGCGGCGCCGCCAACTTCACCATGTTCTCGCTGATGGTCTCGACCACGTTCCTGCTGGTGGTCGTGGTGGCGTTGTTCTGCGGCGACACCATCGCCAGCGAGGCGAGCTGGGGGAGTCTGCGGTATCTGATGGCGGTGCCGGTGCCGCGCGGGCGGCTGCTCGGGGTGAAGCTCACCGTCGGGCTGGTCTACTCCGCGATCGCGATCGTGGTACTGGTCGGCACCTGTCTGGCGGTCGGCACCATCGCGTTCGGCTGGGAGCCGTTGCGCGCGTCGATCGGTGGCGAGGTGTCGGCGAACGAGGGGCTGCTGCGGGTGCTCGCCGCCGCCGGCTACGTGGCGGTGATGCTGCTGCCGGTGGCGGGGCTGGCGTTCCTGCTGTCGGTCTCTACCGACGCCCCGCTCGGCGCGGTGGGCGGTGCGGTGTTCCTGCACATCATGTCGAACATCCTGGACGCGATCACCGCGCTCGGCGACATCCGCAACCTGCTGCCCACCCGCTACAGCTACGCGTGGATCGGCCTGCTCTCCACACCCGCCCAGACCGACGACATGGTACGAGGCGCCCTGGGCGCGCTCGCGTACACCGTCATCTTCTTCGGCCTGGCCTGGTGGCGATTCCTCCGCAAGGACGTCACCAGCTGACCGGGACCGGCCAGTCCCACCTCCCACCTGGTGGGGCAAACGGTCGTTCCAAAGCGGGCAATTCGGGCCCGGGCACGACACTCTGCCCCACCAAGTGGGAGAGGGGTCGTATCAGAGGGCTTCGGCGTAGGCGGGGATGGTGGCCATGGGTGGGCGGTCGGGCCAGGTGACCTCGTGGTCGACCGGCTCGACGCCGAGCTCGGTGTCGGCGCGCTGGAACTGCGTGAACTCTGTCCAGAGTGGACTCTTACGACCCACCCGGCGCAGCACGGTGTGCAGGATGGTCGCCGACATCCGGCCCAGCGCGGCGGTGTCCTGGTGATTGTGGGCGCGATGGTCGAGATCGACCTGGGCGATGCCGTCCAGCCCGCACAGCCGCAGCGAGTCGATCAGCATCGCGATTTCGACGCCGTACCCGGCGGCGAACGGGATCCGCTCCAGCAGGGCGCGCCGGCCGGCGTACTCCCCGCCGAGGGGTTGCACCACGCCGGCCAGCTCGGGGAAGAACGAGTTGAGCAGCGGGCGGGCCATCAGCTCGGTCACCCGGCCGCCGGCCTCGGTGGTCGGGCCGGCGCCGTCCTTGAGCGGCCGGTCGTAGAAGCCCTTCACCAGCATCACATCGGGGTCGGTGAGCAGCGGGCCGAGCAGCCCGGTCAGGTAGTGCTCGCCGAAGTGGGTGAGGTCGGCGTCGACGTACACCAGGACATCGCCCATGGCGACGGCGAGCGATTTCCAGAGCACCTCGCCCTTACCGGGCCGGGAGCCGAACTCCGGCAGTACGTCGTCGCGGTGACACACCGTCGCACCGGCCGCCGCGGACACCTCCGCCGTACGGTCGGTGGAGCCCGAGTCCATTACGATGATCTCGTCCACGAGCCCGGTACGCGAGGCGAACTCCCCGATCTGTTCGACGATGCCCCCGACGGTGGCTTCCTCGTTCAGGGCGGGCAGCACCACGCTCACACCGGCGGTGGATTTCCGGGTACGCAGCAGCTCTACTGGCCAGTCCTCGGCGTGAGAGGTACGGCCGTTCAGCCACTGCTTCGCTGCGGGATGCATAGTGCCCACCATGGCACCGGTACAGGGTTGCCGCCTGGTGAGGACTGCGTTTCCGTGATGTAAATCGCGGACCACCTTTAATCGTACGAAATGCTCTATAAGCCATAGGTCGCCCAACACCGTCACGGAATGCGCCACGGAGTGGGATCTGGGTCACGCCGGGTTCCCGGAATCGAAGGTGATTCATAGACTCGTAACCGCACTACTCATCAAGAGGGGCAGAGGGACCGGCCCGGTGAAGCCCCGGCAACCATCGCGTCACCGCGACAGGTGCCAATTCCGGCCCGCGACGCACACGGCGCGCGGGACAGATGAGGGGGATCCTCGCATGACCTCGCTCGCAGTCGAGCCTGTCGACGCCATCGCCGCCAACCCCGCCCGCGCCCTGCTCTGTCGTGCCTGCGGTGCGGAGTATCCGCTCGCCGCACAGCACGCCTGTTACGAGTGTTTCGGCCCGCTGGAGATCGGCTACCACGCTGACCTGCTCGCCCAGGTCACCCGGGAGCAGATCGCGGCGGGCCCGCAGAACATCTGGCGGTACGCCGGCCTGCTGCCGGCCGGCCAGGACCCCGCGACCCGGGTGAGCGTGAACCCCGGGATGACGCCGCTGATCCGCGCCGACGAGCTGGCCCGTGAGCTGGGCATGAAGACGCTGTGGGTGAAGGACGACTCGGCGAACCCGACGCACTCGTTCAAGGACCGGGTGGTCTCGGTGGCGCTCACCGCCGCGCACGGCCTCGGCTTCACCCGGTACGCCTGCGCGTCCACCGGCAACCTCGCCAACTCCGTCGCCGCGCACGCCGCCCGCGCCGGGGTCCCCAGCATGGTCTTCATCCCGTACGACCTGGAGCGGGGCTAGGTCATCACCACTGCGGTGTACGGC
>JBOGDG010000466.1:0-3181 GCA_050701655.1 Micromonosporaceae bacterium | reverse complement strand
GCGTACGCCGCCAGGGTGCCGTCGGCGCCGATCATCGAGCGGCCGCCGTCGCCGCCGGTACGGTAGCGCCCGCCCACCTTCACCTGCAGCCGGCGCCAGCGGCGGAACGTCACTGTGACCTGGCCGGCGCCGATGCCCTCGCGCTGCCGCTTGGTGAACAACACCAGCCGAGCGTATTCGCTCCGCTCAGCTCCGTACCGCCGGCTCGACGGTGAGGGTGGCGGCGGTGGTGTCGATCGTCGCCGGTACGCCCAGCGGGATGGTGAGCTGCCCGGTACCGTGCCCCAGCGGCAGCCCGCCGAGCACCGGCACCCCGAGATCGCCCAGCCGGTCGCGCAGCAGCTCGCTGATCGTCCAGGTGCCGGGGGCGCCGTCGCAGTCGACGTACTGGCCGAGCGCGACGCCGGCGATCCCGTCCAGGACGCCGCTGCGGCGCAGCTGGGTGAGGAACCGGTCGACCCGGTACGGCTCCTCGCCGACCTCCTCCAGGAACACGATCGCGCCTCGCAGCCCGGGCAGCTCCCGGTTGCCGACGGCTGCGGCGACCAGGCTGATGTTGCCGCCGAGCAGGATGCCGGTCGCCCGTCCGGGCACCTCGACGTCGGCGCCGGGCTCGGCCGGGTCCCGCGCGATGGTGATCTGGTCGGTGCTCATCAGCGCCGAGCGCAGCGCCTCCGCCGACTCCGGCCCGGTACGGGAGTCGTTCCACGCCGCCATCGGCCCGTGTACGGTGGCCAGCCCCGCGGCCCGCCACAGCCACAGCTGCAGCCCGGTGATGTCGCTGAACCCGACCACCGGCTTCGGGTCCCGCCGGACCGCCCTTACGTCGATCCCGTCGATGATCCGCTGGACGCCGTACCCGCCGCGGGTGCAGATCACGCCCCGCACGGAGGGGCCGGCGAGGGCGGCGTTGAGGTCGGCGAGCCGGTCGGCGTCGGGGGCGGCGAGGTAGCCGTACCGGCCGAGCGCGTGTTCGGCGTACTCCACATCGAGGCCCCAGCTGCGCAGCAGCTCCTCGCCGCGCTGCACCTGCGTCGCGACGGGCGGACCGGCGGGGGAGATCAGCCGGACCTTGTCGCCGGGACGCAGCATCTTCGGCCGCAGTATCCGGGTCTCCGCCGCAGTCTCCTCGGCGGCGGCCGGACTGCCCAGGGTGCCGGTGGTCAGTACGCCGCCGGCTACCGCGGCGGACCCGGCGAGCAGTCGCCGGCGCGGCATCGCCGGCGACTGCCTCGAGTGGTCGGAGTACGGCGACATGGCGACCTCCATCGGTCTGAAGGAAGGTTGCGAACTAGGTGCGTGTCTTGACACACACTTTCGCGCCCGCCCGTCGCCGGTCAACCCCTAGCCGATCGGTCGACCGGTGCCACCGGTGGAGCCGGGCAGGTCGATCGTAAACACGTCCAGGCCGCGGATCAGGTCAGCGGTGTAGACGATGTTCGTCTTCTGCCCGGTGGCGACGCCCTTGCTGTTGCGTACCGGCACCCAGTACGCGTCCCACACCTCCGACAGCCCGCTGGCGAAGTAGCCGTACTCCTTGAGGTCGCGGGGGTCGCGTACGTCGATCAGCCGCAGCCCGCCCTCGTAGAAGCCCTGCGCCACGATGCCGCTGGGGTGGTAGTCGAACCAGTGCGCCGAGCAGAACGCCAGATGCGGCACCGCCACGCCTTCACCCAGGTCGACCGGGTTGATCCGGTCCAGCGGCTTGATCGCGCTGGCGGTGCCGTCCAGCTTCTCGACGTACCAGGTCTGGAACGAGCCGGCGGTGGCGCAGTCGGTGTTCTCGTAGTCCTCCTCGGTGACCAGGATGACGTTGCCGTTCTTCACGCTCGGCGTGGCGCCAGGACTGAAGGCCTCCGCGTTCGGGCGGTCGGAGTTGTGGTGGATGAAGTCGTTCCAGCCCGGCGAGGTGCCGGCGTCGGCGGTGGTGGTGACCAGCTTGGGGTTCACCGGGTCGCGTACGTCGAAGATCGTGGTGCCGCCGGCGGCGGTGTGGATGCCGTACCCGGCCGCGTCGAAGTTCCACTTGTGGCCGGCCCAGCCCATCGCCGGAGTGTCGAAGGTCTTCAGCTCCTTCGGGGCGTCCAGATCGCGCAGGTCGATGATCGAGACCTTGCCGTCGCTGCCCGCGCTGTACGCGTACTCGCACGCGGTGTCCCGTACACAGGAGATGGTGTGGGCGCTGGTGGAGATCTCCACCCGGGAGCGGATCGCCGGGTTGGCCGGGTCGGTGACGTCGACCAGGATCAGCTCGCCGCCGCCCACGTTGACGTGCTCGATGTCGCCGGGCGAGGCCTGGTAGAGGTCAGCGCCGAGCAGCACGAACCGCTCGGTCACGCCGTCATGGCTCTGCTCGCCGTAGTTCATCGCCTCGTTCTCGAACAGCAGGTTCGGCAGAGTGCCGGTGAGCTTCGGCGCCAGCGGGTCGCTGACGTCGAACACGCTCACCGAGTCCAGGCTGGATACGTAGAAGTACGGCGCCGACTTGGCGAACACCCCGGAGATCGCCTGAGTCTCGGGGAACGTGGTCACCAGGTGCACGTTCGGCGTGGAGACCAGCGGCACGTTGACGCCGGCGGTGTAGTCCTGGCGCTTCTTCTGCCAGCCGCGCGGGTCGTGCCCGTCGTTTTCGGCACCGATGGCGGTGGCGCTGGCTCCCGCCAGTGCGGTGATCACGGTGCCGGCGATCAGGATCCGGCTGATCACCGGCCGCCGGGCGGCGGTGCCTGAGCGGCGGATGACACTGGCGGCGCGCGCGGCGTACCGGCGCAGGGTGGCGTGAGGGGTCACGTCGTACCTCCGAGGGGTCTGCTAGCCGGTCATCGTCTCATGAGGCGGGATCATTTCAATTCCGCTCACGATCGGGCGATCCGGCGCGGCCCTGGCGCGTACGACGTGATCACGGTACAACCGGGGTATGTCCGGTCCGGACGACCCGCACACCGCGGTGAAACAGGAGCTGCTGGTGCGGTATCTGGACGCCTGGACGCCGACCGTACTGAAGGCGCACCGGCGGGCCACGTACCTGGAGGTGAGCCGGGACGGGTCGGCGGCCGCGGCGCTGCGGGTGTTCGGCGAATTCGCCGACCGGCTCGCCGGCCACGAGCTCGATGTGGTGCTGCTCGGCTCCTCCGAGGAACCGCTGGACGCGGTGCTCGACGAGCTGGGCAGGCCGCCGGGG
>JBOGDG010000465.1:0-3185 GCA_050701655.1 Micromonosporaceae bacterium | reverse complement strand
ATGCCGGAAGGCACCGTGTATGACCTGCTGGCCGACATGTATGCCGGGCTCGATCGTGACGAAGACGTCGCGGCGTGGCGGGAGAAGAAGGAGCTTCTGTTGGGTGCGGGCGCGGGCGGAAAGGCGGACACGTGATGGGTGTGGCTGCGATCGCTGACCTGGTTACCGCGAACCGCCCTGGCGTGTTCACGCTGTTGGAGCGCGCCACCGAGAAGATCACCGCCAGTCCGTACGTCAGCCACGTCTATGTGCGGGGCTCGCTGGCGGCCGGCAACGCCGATCGACTCTCGGACTTGGACTTCGTCGCGGGTGTGGCCGATGAGCGGTTCTGCGATTTCCACAATTCGCTGGATGCGTTCATGACCTGCGAGTTCAACGCCCTGCTGCCTGGTTGGCGGGACTCGATCGTCGCGCCGATGGGCGGTGTGGGCTACGTGTATCTGGTGGAGACCGCGGGGAAGCTGCACCAGCTCGACTTATACCTGGTGCCGGCCAGCCGGGCTGAACGCATCCCGGATCAGACCGCCGCCTGCCTACTGTACGCGAGCCACGATATGTGTGGGCGGGACCGTCCGAGTCAGATCAAGGTGGCGAGCCTGCTCGCCGAGGTGGGCAGGCGGCCGCGTACGTGCGTCGACCTGCTGGTCGAGGCGCTGGTGCTGTTGCAGATGGTGCGGAAGCGGGTGCGCCGAGGCCAGCACTTCTCCGCGTACGGCGAATGGGTGATGGTCTGCGAGGCTCTCCGGGATCTGGTGAAGACCTCGCTGGCGCCCACATCGGACTACCGCGGCTGGTACCGCCTCGAGGAGGAGCTTGGCGTCACCCCGATCGGACGCGCGTGTGGGCGTGGTCTGCGTGACCTGGTGACATTGGCCGCGCCAGGCAGCGATACCGACCTCGCTGCCGCCCTGGATCGATGTCTGATCATCGCCGATCTCGCGGCCCCGGCTGCCGTGGAGGAGTTGTCAGACGCCGTCGAGTCGTATCGCGGCTATCTGGACCTGTCGTGAAGTGCCGCGACACGCTGCGAACTCGCTTGACTGTCCGGGTCGGGGTCGTGATGCTGCGTACACACAGCGATTCCGGTGATGTCAAGGAGCGTCTGGACGCGATGAGCAGCGTGGTGGGGCGGCGAGCTAGCCGCGCCGAGCCGGCAGTCGAGGGCCGCGTCCTCGCCTGACCCCTCGGCCCGGCTCGGCGGGGTGCTGTTCACCCGTCCTTCCACCGCGCGCGTTCCAGACGTTTCAGCGGCGAGGACCTCGTCATGGCTTGACACGGCGATGGCGTGGGTTCTGAGAACGTGCGTCGGGCACATCGACTGTGAGGCCGACCTTCCATGCGTTCCACCGAGATCCGCCAACTGTTCTTCGACTTCTTCTCCGACCGTGACCACCGCTTGGCGCCGTCGGGGTCGCTGATCCCCTGCGATCCGACGCTGCTGTTGACCAACGCGGGGATGGTGCCCTTCAAGCCGTACTTTCTCGGCGAGTCGACACCGGAGCATCCACGGGCGATGTCTGTGCAGAAGTGCGCCCGCACCGTCGACATCGACAATGTCGGTCGTACCCGGCGGCACGCCACGTTTTTCGAGATGTTGGGCAACTTCTCCTTCGGCGACTACTTCAAGGCGGACGCGATCGCCTGGGCGTATGAGCTGGCCACCGGCGGCTACGGGCTTGAGCGCGATCGGCTGTGGGCCACCGTGTTCCGTGATGACGACCAGGCGGTCCGCCTGTGGCGGAAGGTCGGCATCCCTGATTCGCGGATTCAGCGCCTGGGCATGGCAGACAACTACTGGTCCATGGGGGTGCCGGGACCGTGCGGTCCGTGCTCCGAGCTGTTCTATGACCGAGGTGAGGGGTACGGCCGCGATGGCGGCCCCGCGGCCGACGGCGAACGGTTCCTGGAGATCTGGAACCTGGTGTTCATGCAGCAGATCCGTGGTGGCGGGGACGGCAAGGACGGGTTCGAGATCGTCGGTGACCTGCCCGCCATGAACGTCGACACCGGCATGGGCGTGGACCGGCTGGCGATGATCCTGCAAGGTGTCGACAATGTGTGCGAGACCGATCTGACCGCCCCGATCCTCACCAGGCTGCAGGAGCTCACCGGCCGCGAGTACACCGATGCCGCGCCCGACGACAAGGTCTCCTTCCGGGTGGTCGCCGAACACTCCAGATCGGCTGCGTTCCTGATCGCCGACGGGGTTCTGCCGTCCAACGAGGGGCGGGGGTACGTGCTGAGGCGGCTGCTGCGGCGCGCTGTCCGCCATGCTCGCCTGCTCGGGCACAACGAGCCCGTACTGGGAGCGCTCACCACCAACGTGATTGACACGCTCGGGGCGACCTGGCCCGAACTCGTCGAGCACCGGGCACTCACCGGGAAGGTCGTCACCCGCGAAGAGGACGCCTTCGCCCGTACCCTCCGGCAAGGCTCGCGTCTTCTCGACACAGCCGTGACGCGCGCGCGGAGCGGCCGTGAACGAACCCTGCCCGCCACCACCGCGTTCGAGCTGCACGACACGTACGGCTTCCCGATCGACCTCACCGTGGAGATCGCGCGCGACGCCGGTCTCGACGTCGACCGTGACCGGTTCGCCGTACTCATGGACGAGCAGCGCCGCCGCGCCAGGGCTTCCCGCACAGACCTGTCGCCAGGACTGCGCAAGCTCGACGTTTACCGCGAGATCATCACCCGCCATGGACGTACGGACTTCGTCGGCTACGACCAGCTGAGCACCGACGCGAACGTACTCCGGCTGCTGTTCGCGGGCAGTGAGGCCACCACAGCGGCCGCAGGTCAACAGGTGGAGGTGATCCTCGACCGCAGCCCGCTCTACGCGGAAGCCGGCGGCCAGGTCGGTGACACCGGCCTGATCCACACCGCCGACGGTGCCCAACTGCGTGTCACGAAGACCCGGTACGGCCTCGACGGACTGCATGTGCACACCGCCGAGATCATCCACGGCGAGATCCGCGCCGACGACCAGGTGCAGGTCGACGTCGACGCCGACCGGCGCGCCGCCACCGCCCGATCCCACAGTGCCACCCACGTGCTGCTTGGGTTCAACTGGTCGTCGCAACACCAGCTGGTTGGGGCAAGAGTAGTTGATCGTTGAGGGCCTCGGCGGGCGTCTTCCAACCGAGTGTCTTGCGGGGCCTGCTATTGAGCGTGGCAGCAACGGC
>JBOGDG010000464.1:0-3187 GCA_050701655.1 Micromonosporaceae bacterium | reverse complement strand
GCGCGAAGGAGAGTGCGGTCATCTGGTGCACGATCGCGTCCGGCCGGGCCGCGGCCACCGCCTGACCGACCGACATCGCATCCAGCCCGTCCATGACGACCCCGTCCGCGCCCAGCTCCTTGAGCAAGCCGAGCTTGGCCGCGCTCGTCGTCGTAGCCGTCACCTGGTGGCCCCGGGCCACGAGCTGCGGCACCAGCCGCCGCCCCATGACCCCGGTCCCGCCTGCCACGAACACCCGCATGACCATCACCGTCCTGATTTCAGAGTCCGTCCCTGTGACCCGAGACGAGACAGCCCGGCCGTCTGTGACATGGCGACCGTAGACAGTTGCGAGAAGAGCGCCGTCGACATTCCGGTGGTATGTACTGCTGGTACGTCGATAGACTGCCGAGATGACCAAACCAGCCCGTACGCGGCGTGAGGAGTACTCAGAGCTCACCCGCCGGGCGCTGGTAGACAGTGCCGCGTCGTTGATCGCAGAACGCGGTTACGCCGGTACGTCCCTCGACGAAGTGACCGCGCGGGCGCGCGTCACCAAGGGTGCCCTGTACCACCACTTCCGGGGCAAGCGAGCCCTGTTCGAGGCGGTCTTCGACGCCAAGGAACTGGGGGTCATCGCCGAGGTCGCGTCGGCGATGCGGGGCTTCTCGGAGCCGATCGAGATGGTACGGGCCGGGCTGGCGGTCTTCCTGGACGCGTGCCTGGACCCGGGTTACCAGCGGATCGTGCTGCAGGAAGGCCCGTCTGTGCTCGGCTACGAACGGTGGCGGGAACGTGAAGAGGAATACACCCTCGGCGTGGTACGCGGCACGGTGCTCTCGCTGATCGACACCGGCGAGTATCCGGACCTTCCCGTGGAGACCGTCACCCGGATGCTGTTCGGCGCGCTGGCCGCGGGTGCGGCGGCGATCGCGGCGGCCAGCGACAAGGAACGCGTACGGTCCGAGGTGGAGGCCACGGTGATCCTCATCCTGGAAGGGCTGCGGCACACGCGGCGGGAGCCCCGGCTGCGTCAGGTGCCGGGAGGCGTTGAGTAGTTCCCGCACCGCCGCGTGGGTGCGCAGGGCGTACCGGACCAGGCGAGTCTTGACTAACATCCATCGTTCAATGAGTGCTTTCGAAGCGGCGCCAACGGTCGCCGCATCCGACCCGCCGGCGGTCGCCGTACCGGATCCGCCGCCCGGTGCCGCATCCTCGGCGCAGGCTGCGTGGCAGCCTCCGCTGCTGTGGCGGGCGCTGCTGCTGTTGGCGCGGGTGGTGGCGCCGTGGTTCTGCCGGCTACGGGTGATCGACGAGATCCCCGCGGAGCTGCGCGGCGGCCCGTTGATCTTGGCCAGCAATCACATCGGCACCTTCGATCCGATCGCGCTGGCGGCGGCCTGCGCGCGGCGCGATCTGGCGCCCCGGATCCTGGCAACCGGCGGTCTGTTCCGGGCCCGGGTGGTGGGCCCGGCGCTGCGGCACTGCGGCCACATCCAGGTGAACCGGCGCGACGCCTCGGCGGTGGAGGCGCTGACGGCGGCCACCACTGCGGTACAGGAAGGCTCCGTGGTGGCGGGCTACCCGGAAGGGCGGATCACGCTGGATCCCGGGATGTGGCCCGAGCAGGGTCGCAGTGGGATGGCGCGGTTGGCGCTGTGCACCGGCGTACCGGTGGTCCCGGTGTCGCAGTGGGGCGCGCACGAGGTGATGACCTGGGATGCGCCGCGCTCCATGGTGGGTCGGCTGTTCGTCCCGGTCTGGCGGCGTCCCGTGGTCTGGGTGCGGTTCGGCGCGCCGGTCGATCTGGCTGGGTTGACTGACGACGTGCCGCGGCACGCGGTGGAAGCGACCAACCGGATCATGGGGGCGATCACCGACGGGCTGCGCCCGCTGCGCGCCGATGAGCCGGTGCTCCCCCGCTTTGTCGACCCGTACCGGCCGGTGTCCTCCGCGCGTACTTTCCGGGGTGGGGCTCAGGCGTCGTCGCGGCTCTGACGCAGGTACGCCAGCACCGCCTCCCGGGTGGTACGCACCCCGAGCGCGGCCCGGGCCTGGGCGATCCGGCGGTTGGCGGTACGCAGCGACAGGAACTCCGAGGTGGCCGCCGCCGCGATGGTCTCGCCATCGGCGAGCCGCGCCAGCAGCGCCCGCTGCTCCTCGGTGAGCGGCAGATCGTCCTCGGCCGCTTCGCCGGGCGTGTCGTCGGCGCCGGTGCCGACCGGGCCGATCCGCGCCAGATCCGCGAGCAGGGAACGCCCCGGCTCGGTGTCGGCGTCGGCGATCACCACCACGCCGGCGCCCCGGGCCGCCGCGAGCACCGCCAATGCGGCGGTCTCCATGTCGGGCACCCTGCCGAACAGCAGCAGCTGTTTGTCGCTGACATCCCAGGCGGGATCGGGCAGGGCGAAGCCCTCGCGGGTCTTCCAGCCGTCCCGGGCGAGCCGTCGCAGCACGGCGGTGGCGTCGGCCGTGGCGTTCAGCAGGTAGCGGGGAGCGTTCATCCGAGCACCTCCAGGGAACGCGCGGCGGCCTCGGTACGGGTACGTGCGCCGAGCTTGCGCATCCCTGACCGGATGTGGGTCTCGACCGTCTCCCGGGAGATGCCGAGCAGTCCGGCGATTCGGCGGGTCGGTTCGCCCTGCGCGACCTGTCGCAGCACGTCCTGCTCCCGATCGGTCAGGTCGTCGCCGGCGCGGGGCCCCCGGGTTTCGCGCCGTACCGAGTGGCGGCGCAGCGCCCGGCGGATCCGGCCCAGCAGCACCACCAGCCCGGATTCCTCGGCCAGCCGTTCGGCCTCCAGGAGCGGTGGTACGGCGTCGTCCGCGTTCTCCGCGTGTACGCCGAGCGCGAGCAGGCAGCGCACCTCTTCCCGGCGTACCATCTCGTGCCACGAGTTGGCGGCGGTACGGAATTCGGTGGCCCGAGTGGGGTCGGCGAGCACTGCCCGCCAGGCGGCGAGGGTGGCGCGTACCGGCGCCAGCGGGTGTTCCGGGATGCCGCCGGAGTGGGTGGGTGCGCCGTCGTAGGCCGCCCATCGGGTGGTGATGTCGCGCAGGCCGCGTACCAGCCGGCCGTTGCCGCCGGGGTCGGTGTCGTGGACGGCGCGGTCGGGTTGGCCGTCCAGCCAGGCCGCTTCGCTGGCGACCCAGTCCAGTAGCGCGGCGACCGACGGTGGGCCGGTGCCGTGGTCGGTGAGCCGGGAGCG
>JBOGDG010000463.1:0-3225 GCA_050701655.1 Micromonosporaceae bacterium | reverse complement strand
GGGTCCGACAGTGCGCGGCGCAGCCGCGGCTCGCTGGCGAGCAGCCCCGCCACGGCGAGCAGCTCGTCGGCGATCGTGGCGATCTCGGCCGGCTGCGCGTCGCGTACCGCCGCGTCGAAGGCCTCCGACGCGGCCGCGTACGACTCCCGGCTGGCGGCCTGCATCAGCGCGCCCCCGCCGCGGGTTGCGCGTCCAGCTCGGCGAGGAACCGGTCGACCGTGCCGCGCCGGCGGGCCTCGTCGGCCAGCGACTCACCCACGATCCGGCCGGACAGCTCGACGGCCAGTGCGCCCATCTCGCCGCGCAGCTCGCGTACCAGGCTTTCCCGCTCCTGGACCAGCTGCTCCTTGCCGGCGGCGATGATCCGGTCCCGCTCCTCGGCGGTACGGGCCAGGATCTCGTCCCGGCTGGCGATCGCCTCGGCGCGCGCCTCGTCGCGGATCCCGGCCGCCACGGCCCTCGCCTCGGAGAGCTGCTGCTTGTACTGCTCGAGCAGCTGGTTCGCCTCGGCCTGGGCCTCCTCGGCCTTCTTGATGCCGCCCTCGATCGCCTCCACCCGTGCCTGGAAGGTCTCCTCCATCCTGGGGAAGACGTACTTCATCAGCACGAAGCAGAGCAGCGCGAAGGCGATGGTGCCGACCAGCAGCTCCTGCCACGGCGGCAGGAGGACGTTGCCGCCCTCCCCGGCTGCCAGTGAGATCGGGTACATCCAGAACTCCTCTCGAGCCTGTCAGACCTAGCGGCCTGGAACTAGCCGGCCTGGAACGCGATGGCGACCACGAAACCGAGCAGCGCCAGCGCCTCGATCACAGCGAAGCCGAACAGCATCCAGGTACGGTTCGCAGCCGCCGACTCCGGCTGCCGCGCCGACGCCTGGATGTACGCGGCCACGACCAGACCCACTCCGATACCTGGTCCGATCGCACCGAGGCCGTAAGCGAGTGTGGCGATGTCCCCTGTCATTGGGTTTCCTCCTGCAGTCATCCCGCGTGACCTCCACGCGGAGCCTTGGTGATTCCAGTGGTCGTTCTCAGTGCTCCGCCAGCGCTCCCTGGAGGTAACTCGCGGTCAGCATGGTGAACACGTATGCCTGGATCAACTGGATCGCCACCTCAAGGAAGGTGATGGCGATCGACATCGCGAACGACACCCCGGACGCGAGCATCAGACCGAGATTCGCGCTGCTTAGCAGTGCGAAGCCGCCGAGCGTGAAGATCAGCAACATCAGGTGGCCGGCGAACATGTTCGCGAAGAGCCGGACCGCGAGCGTGAACGGCCGGAACACGAACGTGGAGATTAACTCGACCGGCGCCAGGATGGGGTAGATCCACCACGGCACCCCGGGCATGAAGATGTTGTCCTTGAAGTACTTCACGAGCCCGTGCTTCTGGACCCCCGCCCAGATGAACAGCACATAGGTGATCACGGCGAGGAACACCGGGAACGCGAAGTGCGAGTTGGGCGAGATCTGCGCGAACGGGATGATGCCGAAGAGGTTGTTCAGCAGCACGAAGCAGAACAGCGAGGTGAGGTACGGCGCGAACCGGAGGCCCTCGACGCCGATCACTTCCTTGGCGATGCCGTCACGCACGAATCCGTACAGCGACTCGGCCAGCCACTGCTTCTTGGTGGGCACCAGCTTCGGGGCGCGGTAGGTCATCAGGAAGAACACGATCCAGACCGCGACCGCGATCCACACCAGGAGCGTGATCTTGGTGAACATCGGTCCCCAGACCGTGTCCCGCAGCCCCGGGATCAGAGAGACGAAGTTGAAGTCCTCGAGACCCGGCGGGAACTCCGAAGCGAGAACCTCAGATCCGTGCTTCACCCGTACCATCCTTCGTCGCTAACCCAGTCGCTTCATAATCAGGTAGATGCCCGCACCCATACCCAGCACCAGGCCGCCGGACAGCCCCCACGGGGACCAGCCGAACGAGCGATCGAGCAGCCACCCCACGCCACCCCAGAACAGCATCCCCGCGCCGAGGTAACCCAGAGCGACCCACCCGGCGTTCGCACCGGGATCCTGGGAGGAATCCGGGCGCGTACCGCTGGGCTCGTCGCCGGCCATGACGCGCAGAGGCTATCAGGCGATAGACCGGGGGCTACGCGCTGCCCCACCGGTCTGCGCCGCCGCATACTCCGAGGTAGCGCGGCCGGGACGGAGCGTCCACCACAGCTGTGCCAACGGCCACAGAATGATCACCACGCCGGCACTCACCGCCATCGGAGGCAGCCCCGGCCACCCGGCCCGCTTCGCGGCGAACGCGACCGCTCCTAACATCACGATCTTGATGATGTACGTCAGCATCGCTATCGGTAACAACAGCCGCCGGTCCACGCTGTCCACCCAGACCACCACCACGGCGGAGGCCAGGTACGCCAGCGCCATCAGCGCCACCCCGGCCGCCGCCCCGGTCGCAGCCGTCCCGCCGCGCAAATACCAGCTGAGCGGCACCGCCACCGCCGCGACCAGCGCGCACACCGCGAGGCAGGTCGGGACGTAGCGCAGCCCGGAAAGCATCACGCTCCGCCGTCCAGCAGCGCCGCGACCAGCGGGCGTACGGTGGCGTCGATCTGGTCGGCGATCCGGGTGAACTCGGTGTCGTCCATCCCGTACGGGTCGTCCAGATCGTCGCCGAACAGTGGGGCGGCGCCGGCCCGCGCGGCATCCACCATCGCGACCAGGGCTACGCCGCGGGCGTACACCGCGTCGGGTTTCGGGGCGTACGCCGGCAGCTCCGTGAGGTCGGCACCGCGCAGCAGCCGGCCGAACTCGCCCAGTACGAAGGTCCGGTCCGCGGCGTCCGGGCGCAGCGACCGCACGTAGTCGAGCTGCTCGGCGGTGGCGGTCAGGATCAGATCGGACGCCTCGATGTGGTCGGTCTCGAGCTGCCGCGCCCGGAAGCCGAGCGGGTCGACGTCGCGGGCCCGCAGCTGGCGCGCCGCAGGCGGGTTCATCGGCTGGCCGATGTGCCAGGCGCCGGTGCCGGTGCTGCGGCTGAGCAGCAGCTCGTCCACCGGGTCCGCGCCGACCAACTCGGCGGCACGGGCCCGCAGCAGCCGTTCGGCCATCGGGGAACGGCAGATGTTGCCCACGCAGACGTGCAGCACCGAGAACGGCGGCATCAGCTCTCGCCCGGCTCGGTGTCGGCGAGCGGCGCGGCGCCAGCGGGCTCGGCGTCCGCGACCGGCTCGGGGTCCGCGACCGGCTCGGGGTCGACG
>JBOGDG010000462.1:0-3226 GCA_050701655.1 Micromonosporaceae bacterium | reverse complement strand
TCTGCCGGCGCAGCCCGGGGGTACGCCGCCGCCCGCCGTCGGGCAGCCCCACCTCGGCGGGGCGCAGCCGGTGCCGGCGGGCACGGAGAAACGTCGCCAGTTCGTCCCGATGCAGGGAGGCCATCACACAAGAGTGCCCGATCCCGCGGTGGGGACGGTGGTACCGCCGGTACCAGCCTCGGCAGGTCTCTCCCGGGCAGCCACCGTCCGCCGCAGGCTGGGGTCATGGAGATGACTGCATTGATCACCGGAGCGAACAAGGGAATCGGGTACGCCGTCGCGGTGCTGCTGGGCGCCCGAGGAGCGCGGGTGCTGGTCGGCGCCCGGGACGAGGCCCGCGGCCTGGCGGCCGAGCGGACGCTGCGCGGCGAAGGCGTCGACGCCCGGTTCGTCCGGCTGGACGTGACCGATCCCGAGACCATCGCCGCGGCGGCGAAGTCGATCGAGGTCGAGCACGGCCGGCTGGACGTCCTCGTCAACAACGCCGGCATCGCGATGGGCGACGGCGACGGCCGGCCCAGCCTGACGACCCTGGAGACACTGCGGGCCGTGTACGAGACGAACGTCTTCGGCGTCGTCGCGATCACCAACGCGATGCTGCCGCTGCTACGCCGGGCGCCGGCTGCTCGCATCGTGAACGTGTCCAGCGAGGTCGGCTCGATCGAGAGCATGACCAACCCGGAGAGTCCGCTGTGGCAGCTCACTTCGGTGCCGTACCCGTCCTCGAAGGCGGCGCTCAACATGATCACCGCGATGTACGCCAAGGAGTTGCGAGACACCCCGATCAAGGTGAACGCCGCGAACCCGGGCTACTGCGCGACCGATCTCAACGACCACAACGGATTCCGTTCCGCGGAGCAGGGCGCCCGAGTGGTGGCTGAGCTGGCGACCCTGCCCGAGGACGGCCCGTCCGGCCTCCTGTGGGGCTACCTGTGGCGTGCCGGTCAGCCCGCGGACGCCGACGAGAACGGCCGACTGCCCTGGTAACAGCCGGATTCACCCGGCGAGGCGGGAGCCGAGCGCGCGCAATCCAGCGATCGAGGCGTCGAGAACTTGCGCGATGTGGGCCAGCTCGATGGAGCCGCCGGTACGGCGTACCGCGGCCGCGACCTGCATCAGGCAGCCGGGGTTCGCGGTGACGAGCAGCTCCGCGCCGGTGGCGAGCACGTCGCGAGCCTTGCGTTCTCCCAGCTCAGCGGCGGGTTCCGGGTTCAGCACGTTCCAGATGCCGGCCGAACCGCAGCAGATCTCGGGGTCGGCGATCTCGCGTACCTCCAGATCGGGGATGCCGTTCAGTAGGGCGCGCGGCGCGGCGCGGATCCCCTGGGCATGCGCCAGGTGGCAGGCGTCGTGGTACGCCACCGTCACCGGCACCGGATGACGAGGAGCGACCGGCCCCAGCTCCACCAGCAACTCGGAGAGATCCCGTACCTTCCGCGCGAACCCGGCGGCCCGCAGCTCGCCACCCAACAGGTCGCCGTACTCCTTCATGGCGGAACCGCAGCCGGCGGCGTTCACGACCACATAGTCCACCTCGGCGAAGGCGTCCATCACAGCGCGGGCGAACCGCTGCGCCTCCGTCTCACGTCCATTGTGGACGCTGAGTGCGCCGCAGCACCCCTGGCGCGGGATCACCACGTCGCAGCCCTCCGCGGCGAGTACCCGTGCGGTCGCGGCGTTCACCTCGGGGAAGAACGCGCTCTGTACGCAGCCGGTGAGCATCCCAACCGTCGCCCGGCGCTCGCCGCGTGCCGGGATCCGGGTCGGCAGCCGCTCGTACCGGCCCAGCGGCGGCGCCAGCGACTCCAGGGTGGCGAGCGTGGGCGCGCGACGTAGCAGGCCCACCCGCCGTACCAGCCGCTGCAACCCACTGGCCTGGTACGCCCGCAGCGGCCCCCGCAGCAGCCGCAGCCGTCGCGGGTACGGGAACAGCGCGAAGATCACATCCCGCAGCAGCCGCTCCCGCCACGTGCGCGGGTGACGTCGCTCCACCTGTTGCCGGGCGGCGGGGATCAGCCGGTCGTACTGCACGCCGGACGGGCAGGCCGTCACGCAGGCCATGCAGCCCAGGCACCGGTCGAGGTGGGTCACCATGCTGTCGGTCATCGGCTCGCCGTTCAGCCCGGTCTCCATCAGGTAGATCCGGCCGCGCGGCGAGTCCATCTCCTGGCCCCACAGCACGTACGTCGGGCAGGTAGGCAGGCAGAATCCGCAGTGCACGCAGTCGGAGATCAAGTCGGCCCGGGGCGGCCGGTGGTCGTCGAAGGCCGGTGTCGGATCAGAGGCCGGTGTCGGATCAGAGGCCGGCGTCGGATCAGAGCGCGGAGCCGCCATTCAGATCCCTCCCACGAACCGGCCGGGCGCGAATCGCGCGTCCGGATCGAACTGCTCCTTGATCCGCCGCATCAACTGCAGCCCCGGCACGGAACCCCAGATGTCGAGCTGGTCACGCACCGGCGCGGGTGCGGTCAGCACGACGGCGTGTTCCGAGACATCGCGCAGTTCTGCGAGCGCCTTGGCCGGATCGGTGGCCCGGGAGAGGTTGGCGTAGAGCACCCCAGCGCCCGCCGAGCCGCGCACCGGAATCCCGTGGCCACGAGTCGAGGCGAGCACCGCCGGCACCCGGGACAGCGGCGCGGTGAGCTTCACGCCGATCTCACCCGGCTGCCACGGATAGGCGCCGAACCAATCGGGAACCGCGGTCACCTCACCGCCGATCAACGACGCCACGGCGGCCGCCCGCTGCTCGACGCCGGTCTGGGTGCCCTCGACCAGCACCACGATCTCGACCTCGCCGCCGGGCGATAGATCGATCTCCACCGCGCTCGGCGCCACCTGGGACTCCCGCACCGCGGCGACCAACGTGCCCACCACGTCAGGGGCGGCCCGCCGCATCACGTACGCCCGCGCGGCCGGGACCGGGTGCAGCCGGAACGCGCACTCGGTGATCAGCCCGAGAGTCCCGTACGAGCCGGTCATCAGCTTGCCCAGGTCGTACCCGGCGACGTTCTTGACGACCTTGCCCCCGGAGTGGGCGATCACTCCGTCCGGGCGTACCACGGTGACGCCGATCAGCAGGTCGCGGACGCTGCCGTACCACATCCGGCGCGGCCCGCTGACGTTGACCGCGACCGTCCCGCCGACGCTGGCCTCGGGAAACGGCGCGTCCAGCGCGAGCTGCTGCCCGGCGGCGGCCAGCTTCGCCGCCACGTCAGCGACCCCGGTG
>JBOGDG010000461.1:0-3236 GCA_050701655.1 Micromonosporaceae bacterium | reverse complement strand
GCGCTGGCGGGTCCAGCGGGCTGGCGTGCGGACGTTCAGGCGGGGATGCCGGAGCCGGCGGCCCGGTCGAACACCAGACTCGTCTGGGCGTCCGCCACGTCGGGCTGGCCGGTGATGTGGTCGAGCAGAAACTCCCGGAGCGCGTCGGAGTCGGCGCACGCGACGTGCACCAGGAAGTCCATCTGGCCGGACACGTAGAAGATCGCCTGCACCCCGGGCGCGGCGGCCACGGCGGTACGGAACCGCTCGATCGCGCCCCGGGTGTGGGATGTGAGCCGTACCGCGATCAGCCCTTGCAGCGGGGCACCCAACGCGGCGAGGTCGATGTCGGCGTGCACCCCCCGGATCAGGCCACGCTCGCGCAGTGCGCGTACCCGGGCCAGGCAGGTGGAGGGGGCGATCCCGGCGTCGGCGGCGAGCGCGTTGTTCGGCTTGCGGCCGTCCCGGGCGAGCTGCCGCAGCAGGTTGCGGTCGATCTCGTCCAGCTCGGCCGCTGCCACCCTCCAAGACCCTCCGGTGGTACGCCGAAGATTGTTCGCCGTGGTCACGCCGACACCTCGCTCGTGCGAACTTTAGCCATACGGGCTCCGCCGTTACAGAATCTTGTTCTGAACTCTAGCGCCGAATCGGCACTCTATTCGAGACTCTCCCCTGTCGATGTCACGCAGCGGTGAGGTGAGTGCAGTGAGCGCTTCGGTGGTGGGCGTACCGAAGGAGATCAAGGATAAGGAAGGCCGGGTCGCGCTGCAGCCTGACGATGCCACGGAGCTGCGCCACCACGGGCACCGGGTCGTGGTGCAGGCCGGCGCGGGAGCCGGCTCCGGCTTCACGGACGAGGAGTACCGCGCCGCCGGCGCCGAGCTGCTCGACACCGCCGACGAGGTGTTCGCCGCCGCCGACCTGATCGTCAAGGTCAAGGAGCCGGTCGCGGAGGAGTACCACCGGTTCCGCGCCGGGCAGCAGCTGTTCACCTACCTGCACCTGGCCGCCGACAAGCCGCTGACGGAGTTCCTGATGGAGCGGCGGGTCGACTCGATCGCGTACGAGACGGTGCAGACCGCCGACGGCAAGCTGCCGCTGCTCACCCCGATGAGCGAGGTCGCCGGCCGGATGGCGGTGCAGGCCGCCGCCCACCACCTGGAGAGCCCAGCCGGCGGCTCCGGGATCCTGCTCGGCGGAGTCCCCGGTACGCCCGCCGCGAAGGTCACCATCATCGGCGGCGGTATCGCCGGCACCGAGGCGGCGAAGATCGCGCTCGGCATGCGCGCGATCGTACGGGTCTTCGACACCAACCCGGCGCGGCTGGCGTACCTGTCGGACATCTTCGGCGGCCGGCTGGACCTGGTGGTGCCGAACCGGGCCCGTACCGCCGCGTACGTCGCCGAGTCCGACGTGGTGATCGGTGCGGTGCTGGTCGCCGGAGCCAAGGCACCGAAGCTGGTCAGCCGGGAGATGATCGCCAGCATGCGTTCGGGCAGCGTGGTGGTCGACATCGCGATCGACCAGGGCGGCTGCTTCGAGACCAGCCGGGCCACCACCCACTCGGACCCCACGTACGTCGAGGAGGGCATCGTCCACTACTGCGTGGCGAACATCCCGGGCGCGGTCGCGCGTACCTCGACGCTGGCGTTGACCAGCGCGACGCTGCCGTACCTGCTCAAGGTGGCCGACCAGGGGGTCGCCGCAGCGGCCGCCGCCGACGCCGCGCTCTGCAAGGGGCTCACCACGCTGGGCGGCGCGCTGGTGTCTCAGCCGGTCGCCGAAGCTCACGGCCTGGCGTACGAGGAGCCGCAGCTCGCCTGAGCCCGGCCGAGCGGCAGGCCGCAGCGGGCGGCAGGTGCCCGGTGGCCAGCTCGCCCGGCGTCAGCCACAGGCGAGATTACAGATTCAACGCGGCTGCGCGGATGCCGTAATGTCGGGCGGCATGGGCAGCTCCGACGGCACCGCCACCCGGGACGCGACCGCGCCGCCGGAGCCGCTGCTGCGCCCGGTCTCGGCGCGCTCGGCGCTGTTGAGCATGCTGCTCGGCGCCCACCCGCCGACCCTCCCTGGACGCGAACTGATCGCCGCGGTGGGGTTGGTGGGCGTCGCCGAGCCGACCGCGCGGGTGGCGCTGTCCCGGATGGTCGCCGCCGGTGACGTGACCCGCGACGACGGCAGGTACACGCTGTCGGACCGGCTGCTGGCGCGGCAGCGGCGGCAGGACGCCGCGGTGGTGGCGGCGACCCGACCCTGGCACGGCGACTGGGAGCTCGTCGTGGTCACCGCCACCGGCCGGAGTGCCGCCGACCGGGCGGCGCTGCGTACGGAGCTGACCGGGCTGCGGATGGCCGAGCTCCGCGAGGGGGTCTGGATGCGGCCGGACAACCTCACCCGGCCCTGGCCGGACGGGCGGACCGAGGTGGCCCGGCACCTGACAGTACGGCCGGTCGAGCACCCGGTGGGGCTGGCGCGCGAGCTGTGGGAGCTGAACCGGTGGGCGACACACGGCCGGTCGCTGCTGGAGCTGCTCGACTCCACCGACGATCCGGCGACCCGGTTCGCCGCGATCGCGATGTCGGTGCGGCACCTGCTCACCGATCCGGTGCTCCCCGCCGAGCTGCTGCCGCCGGACTGGCCCGGCACGCGGCTGCGTACGGCGTACGCGGAGTATCGCCGCTGGCTGATCGCGATGCGCCCGCCGCTGGCCGGCGGGCCGCTCGCGGCACCATCCGAGTAGTCGGCGACGGCCCGCCGTACCGGCTCAGTCGAAGGCGCCGTGCCGGCCGGCTCCCCCGGCGAACCGGGCGGCGCCGGGCAACGCGTCGGCGGCCAGCGACTCCAGTCCGTGCCGCCACTCGTTGTCGATCGCATCGGTCAGCGACAGCCCCACCTGCTCGTGTACGGACAACCGGTCCTGCCGCAGACAGGTCTGCGGGAAGCTCGCGAGCTGCTCGGCCAGCTCGACCGCCTCGTCGAGCGCTTTGCCCGGCGCGCTGACCCGGTTGGCCAGCCCGATCCGCTGAGCCTCGTACGCGTCGACCGGGCGGCCGGTGAGGATCATGTCCAGCGCGTACGACTGACCGATCAGGCGTGGCAGCCGTACCGTGCCGCCGTCGATCAGCGGCACGCCCCAGCGCCGGCAGAACACACCGAAGACCGCCGACGGATCGGCCACCCGCAGGTCGGCCCACACCGCCAGCTCCAGTCCCCCGGCGACCGCGCACCCGTCGACGGCGGCGATCACCGGCTTGCCG
>JBOGDG010000460.1:0-3256 GCA_050701655.1 Micromonosporaceae bacterium | reverse complement strand
GCGGCTTCCAGCCGGATCACCCGGTGCTCTCCGGTGACCCGCCCCTGTGGGTCGATCCCGATCCCACCGCCGGCCGCGTAGAGCAGCTGATGGGTCATGCCGTCCCCGGTACGCCCCGGCCACGCCACGGTGGTCTCGTCGATCCAGACCGCCTTCGACCTGGTCAGATCGGCGTCCGGCCCGGTGCCGCCGCGCATCGGCAGCAGGTAGCCCGGGGTGGCGGCCACGATCCAGACCTCGTGCCCGAACCGCGCCAGATCCAGGGACTGGTCCTCCGGCAGGTCCTTCTGGTCACCCTTGTGCAGGATGTAGCTGAGGCTCTCGGCGCCGTCGGCGAGCGGCACCTCGTACACCGCCCCGAAGCCGTCGTGATGGGCGGGCGGCAGCGGGCTCTGCCACTCGGTCGGTTCCGCCGCGCCGGTCCACAGGTGCATGCCCCAGCCGTCGTAGTCGCCGCCGGGGCGGTGGTAGTGGACGACCACCTTGCGCTCGGCGGCGGCGCGGCTGGGATGCACCGCGTTCTCGCCGGAGTTCACGTACGCCTCGGGTTGGCGTTCCGGCACGACTGGTCCGGCCCGGGGTCCTTGGTGTCGCCCCGGTGCACGATGAAGTTCAGCGGCGCGGCGGGGTTCTTCAACGGCACCTTCCAGTACGCGCCGTAGTCGTCGGTGCCGTCCGGCAGCCGCGGGTCGTCCCACGTGGTGCCGGAGCCGTCCGCGATCGCGTCGCCCCACAGGTGCAGCCCCCAGCCGGCGTACTCGCCGTCCGGCCGGTGGTAGCGGACGGTGGCGTACCCCTGCGCCTCGGCCTGCGAGCCGGCGACCTCGCAGCTCCCGGATTTCAGCCACAGCTCACCGGTACGTCCCACGTCGGCCGTACGGTCGGCGGCGCAGTCCTTCTCGTCGCCGCGATGCGCGATGTAGCCGACCTGGCTGGCCCCCGGCTTCAGCTTCACCCACGCGAACCGCCCGTACGAGTCCTCGCCGGCGAACGGCAGTGGTGACGACCAGTCGGTGGGCTGCTCCACGTCACCCCGGACGTGCAGCCCCCAGCCGTCGTAGTCGCCGTCCGGGCGCTGGTAGTGCACCACCAGCCAGTCCCGCTGGCCGGGCTCCTCGGTCGGCGGCTCCGCGCCCACCACCGCGTCGCTGTGCGCCGACGCGATCCGGCCCGCCGCGTCCTTCACGATCGCCTTGTACGCCACGCGCGTGTCCGCCGGCACGCCGGTCAGGTCGTGGTAGACCCGGAACGGCCGGTTGTCGTCGGTGCCGATCAGCTTCCACTCGCCGTCCCCGATCCGGGCCGCGAAGCTGACCTGCGCGAACCCGTCGCCGGGTACGTCGGCGGAGATCTCCGCCATCCCGCGTACCTCGCTGTCGGGCGCGGGCGCGGTGATCGCGATCTGCGGCGCTTCCGGCGATACCGCCGCCCGCTCCCGCGCCTTGAACACCACCGCCGACAGCGCCGGTACGGTGACGCTGATCTGTCCGTCGGCGCCGGCCCGCACCGCCCGGCCCCCAGACGGGTAGATCCGGTCGAACGTGCCGCCGTACGTGGGCACCGGAACTGTCCGGTCGGTCTCGGCGTTGTTCACCGCGACCACGTACTCGATCTGCTTGCGGGCGTCGAACCGGCTGAACGCGTACACCCCGGGGCCGTCGTCGGCGTAGCGATGGAGCTGAGCGCCGTCGGCGAGGGTGGGGTGCTGGGCGCGTAGTTTCGCCAGCGCGGCCAGCCGCCGGTAGATCGGGTGCTGCGGCTCGTAGTTGTCCGTGGCGTGGGTCGCGGACGTGCCGAGCAGGTCGTCGTCGAGATAGTCGGGGGTACGCGAGCCGAACATCGACTGCCGCGCGTCCTTGTCCCCGCCCGGCCCGGTGAAGCCCTGCTCGTCGCCGTAGTAGACCACCGGCTGGCCCCGGGTCAGGTACATCAGCTCGTGGCCGAGCAGGTCCCGGCGCAGCAGCTCGGCGTCGCCGGCGCCCGGGTTGTCGCGCGCCACGAACCCGCCGAACCGGCCCATGTCGTGGTTGCCGAGGAACGTCGGGTTGGCGTACGCGTTGGAGTCCGCGTCGGTGTAGCGGTCGTCGGCGGCGTACAGGGTCCGCAGGTCGGTAGCGGCGCCGCCGCGGGAGGCGTACCCCCGGGCGGTGTCCTGGAACGGGAAGTCCAGCACCGCCGGCAGCCGGCCGTCCCGGGTGTACCGCGAGGTGAAGGCGGGGTCGGCGGAGAACACCTCGCCGAACATGAAGAAGTCGTCGTTGCCGAGCGAGGCGGCGTACCCCTCCAGCTCGGGTACGAAACGCTGCCAGAACTCCAGGTTGACGTGCTTGACGGTGTCGATCCGGAACCCGTCGACGCCGGCCTCGCGTACCCACTTCTGGTGGATGTCGACCATCCCGCGTACCACCTCGGGCCGCTCGGTGAACAGGTCGTCCAGTCCGACGAAGTCGCCGTACTCGGAGGACTCGCCGGCGAAGGTGGAGTCGCCACGGTTGTGGTAGAGCGTCGGGTCGTTGAGCCAGTCGGGCCGCTTGACGGTCCGGTCCGCCTCGCTCCTGAATTTCGGGGTGTACGGGAACGAGTCGACCGTCATCTCCGGGAAGTCCCCGTCGGTGTAGTCCCGGTCGTCGAAGGGCCGCCCGTCCGCGTCCTGGTACGGGTACGCGCCCTTGGAGCGGTAGCCGTAGCGCCCCTCGGCGTAGTCGATCACGTCGGCGGTGTGGTTGGTGATGATGTCGAAGAACACCTTCATGCCGCGCTTGTGCGCCTCGCGTACCAGCCGTCTCATGTCGGCGTTGCTGCCCAGGTGGGGGTCGATCTTGGTGAAGTCGGTGATCCAGTAGCCGTGGTAGCCGGCGGAGGCGTCGGCGCCCGCGCCCTGCACCGGGCGGTTGGCGAACGACGGGGTGAGCCACACCGCGGTGGTCCCCATCCCCTTGATGTAGTCGAGCTTGCCGATCAGCCCGGCGAGGTCGCCGCCCTGGTAGAGCCCCTTGTCGGTGGGGTCGAAGCCGTGGTCGAGCCGGTCTCCGGTGATCCCGCCCCGGTCGTTGCGGGTCTCGCCGTTGGCGAACCGGTCGGTCATCGCAAAGTAGAACCGCTCCCGAGTCAGGTCCTTGCGCAGCGAGTCCCGTACCAGCTCCCGGTCGCCCGGCTCCGATTTCCGGGAGTACGCCGAGCGCACCAGCCGGGGCCGGCCGTCGGCGTACCGGCTCACCACCTCGGCACCGGGCGGCAGCGCCGAGGGCGCCGTGAC
>JBOGDG010000459.1:0-3269 GCA_050701655.1 Micromonosporaceae bacterium | reverse complement strand
GCGCAGCAGCGCCGCGACGAACTCGGCGGGCTCGGTGAGCCGCTGCCAGACCGCCGGCAGGAAGGTGGCGCGCCGCGAGCCGTCGGTCAGCAGCAGCCCGTCCACCCCGGGACGCAGCGCGGCGAGCAGCGCGTCCAGCCCGGAGATCTCGATCGGGGCGGGCGTGGTGAGCACCGAGACCTTGACGTCCAGCTCGGGCCAGTCGGTACGGTCCACCGGCGGCAGCCGCGGATCGACCATGGCGCGCCGGGCGTTGCGGATCACGTCCAGGTAGAGCGGCCGGGCGGCCTGCAGGGTGCCGACGCAGCCTCGCAGCCGGCCCCCCCGCTCCAGGGTGACGAACGAGGCGCCGTTGGCCAGCAGCGACGGCGGCTCGGGCGCCTGCTCCGCCAGCCCTTCACCGATCAGCCGGGACCGTACCGACCCGACGGCGAGTCGGGCCAGCAGCGTGCCCTCCTGCGGCGTGAGCGGCGCAGGCGGTGCGGCCGGGGTGCCCATGCCTGCATCCTGCCAGGTCATGGCGAGCACGCCGGGCCAGTCGGTGGTTACCGGAGCGTGGTCGTGAGCTCGGTACGCGGCGCTGGGATCACCGGCGGCGTACCGGGCACCAGCGGCAGCACGCTGGTCAGTGAGCTGATCACCGGCCCGGTCCAGCCCCGCTCGGACGACAGCGCGACGTGCCGGTCGCTGTCCGGGGCGACCAATCGGATCGCGGCCATCCCCGCCTGACGGGCGCCGGTCAGCTCGCGGCTGCCGCCGTCCCCGATGTAGAGACAGTCCCGCGGGGGTACGCCGAGCCGGTCGCACGCCGTGGCGTACATCTGGAGATCCGGTTTGCAGGCGCCGACCTCGATGGAGAAGACAGCGGCGTCGGCGTACGGGGCGAGCGGGAAGGTCTGCCACGCGGTGGGCACCTCGTGGGTGCAGTCGCTGACCACCGCGATCCGGACGCCACGGGAGCGCAGCGTCGCGAGCACCCGTACGGCGTCCCGGCGGGGTCTCAGGTGGGCGCGCTCGGCGGCCCGGCGCAGGGCGCATGCGCGGGTCAGCTGCTGGTCGGTGGGGTCGGCGCCGGAGGATCGTGCCACCCATCGCATGGTCTGCTCCATGCCGCCGCGACGGCCGCTGGCCCGGTCGAAGTACGAGCTGAGCAGCACCTCCAGGTACGCGTCCGGCCTTGCTCCGAGGGCGGCGGCGACGCGCTGGTGCGCGGTGTTGCGCTGGTCAGCGGAGATCGCGGTGGTGAGGGTGCCGACCAGGTCGAAGAGCACGGCACGCGCACCGCGCAGGGTCTGAGCGCGGGACATGTGGGGCCTTCCATGAGGGGTGCGGTGTTTCGCTCCGTCTGCCTTCACGTGGGTAGCAAGGACACCAGTCGTGAAGATTCCGTACCGTAGAGTAGCCATTGGCCGTTAGCGAGGCCATAGCTTCACCGTCAGTTGTTACATGGTTTCAGTCGGTTGGGGGACAACACCTCTTGATGGGTGCGGTGTCCGCTCAGTTCTCGCAGATCAACTGGGCGTCCGCCCAGTCCGAGATGTCCCAGTGGTTGCCGTCGCCGCCGTCGGTGACGATCAGGTCGACCATGGTCGCGCCGGCGACGTCGACCTGGATCGGTTTCGGCTGGTCCTGCCAGGTGATGATGCCGCTGTCATAGCTCAGCTGGCCGTCGGCGTGCACCTGGAAGCTCACCGTGCCGCCGGAGGACTCCACCGCGGAGGCGTCGATCCCGACCACCGCCTTCAGCTCCCGGCACCCCTCCGGCGGATAGACCCGTACGTGGCTCGGCGCATGCGCGCCCAGCCCGCGCTCGTACGTCTTGTCGCCGAGGATCAACGGGCCGCCGTCGTCCGGCGCGGTGTTGCCGGTCGCCTTGTCCAGCTCCACCGGCCCCCATCCGTTGGCGACCTGGACGAACGCCAGCTGACTCAGGTACCGGATCTCGGACTTCGGCTGCGCGGACTCCGACGGGGTCGGGGTGGGCGCCGGCGCGGCCGGTTGCCGCGACGCGTCCCCGAGCCAGTAGCCGGCGGCCAGGAACACCGCGGCGGTGGCGACCAGGGCGGCGGCGTACAGCAACCAGGGGCGGCGCTCCGGTGCCGGTGGCTGCCACCCGTCCTCCGGGGGTACGGCGGCCGGCGGTGGCGCGGTGGCCCGTCCGGCCCGGCCCGCCACAGTGGACATCACCTGGGTACGCGACTGCACCGGCCCGGCGAGCATCGGCACCGCGCGGGTCTCCGCCTGCCGTACTGCGGTCTCCCGGGCGCTGCCCTCATCGCCGGTGGCGGCGCCGGCATCGGCAGCGGAGGTGAGGGCCGCGGCGTCGGTGGGGCGGGCGGCCCACTCGGCGAGCAGCACCCGCAGCGTGTCCGCGTCGGGGCGCTCCTCGGGCTGCTTCGCCAGACACGCCGCGACCACCCGCCACAGCTCCCCGGGCATCCCGGCGGGGCGCCGGGGCGGGTCGGTGACGTGCTGGTGGACCACCGACAGCGGGTGGTCGGCGACGAACGGCGGCTGCCCCGTGACCAGCTCGTACAGCAGTACGCCGCAGGCGTACACATCGGCGGCGGGTGCCGCGGCGCCGCCCAGCGCCAGCTCCGGAGCCAGGTACGCCGGGGTACCGAGCACCTCCTGCTGGCCGCTGATAGTGGCGGCGTTGGCGACCAGCCGGGCGATCCCGAAGTCGGTCAGCAGCGGGGTGGACCCGTCCCGCAGCAGTACGTTCTCCGGCTTCACGTCCCGGTGCACCACCCCGTGCGCGTGCGCGTAGCTCAGTCCGGCCGCCACGTCGGCGACCACCCGCGCCGCGTCCACCGGCAGCAGCGCCCCGGCGGCGTGCAGCCGGGCCCGCAGGTCGGGGCCCTCGATCAGCTCCATCACCATCGCCAGTACGTCGCCCTCGACCACGAGATCGCGTACCCGCACCAGATTCGGGTGCGCCATACCGAGCAGCACCGAGCGTTCCCGCAGGAACCGGTTGACCACCTCGGGGCTGCTCGCCAGGTCAGGGCGCAGCAGCTTCACCGCGACCGGCCCGTCCGGCCCGTCGGCGCGGAACACGGTGCCGAACGAACCGTGCCCGATCACCGCGCGGGCTACGTAGCGGCTCCCGATCCGTACCGTCACCGACATTCCACACCTCCCCGAAGCCGTGCTCGATCGCTCGGCCGCTGGCTCGCGCTCGGCCGCGCGCGTCGCCTCGCGGGCTGATCCTGCCACGCGGCAGGGTGCTCCGGTCAGCCCGACCGCCTCGCCGGAGGCGCCCGGAG
>JBOGDG010000458.1:0-3274 GCA_050701655.1 Micromonosporaceae bacterium | reverse complement strand
GGCGACCGGCACCGCGCTGATGATGTCGGCGATCGCGTTCCAGGCCTGGCTGTCGGTGGCGAAGCCGTGGCGCCGTACGCCCTGGGCCAGCCCCGGCAAGCTGCCCACCGCCAGCGGCTGGGTGTTCGCGGCCGCGCTCGTGGTCCCGATCGCGGATCTGCTGTTCAGCGCCTTCGTCACCGGCGGCCCGACGCCGCTGCTGTCGCTGCTGACAGTCATCGGCTATCCGATCTACCGCGCGCGGCAGCTGCGCACCCGGAGGCCGGCGGCGAAAACCGTTGGTGCCGCTGTGTGACGATCAGTACGTGCTGATGACCATCTCGACCACCCACCAGCCGGCGACCGATCTGGGCTACCTGCTGGTGAAGCATCCCGAGCGGGTGCAGTCGTTCCCGACCGCCGGCGGTACGGCGCATGTCTGGTATCCGGAGGCGACGCCCGAGCGCTGCACCGCCGCGCTGCTGCTCGACGTCGACCCGGTAGGGCTCGCCCGCGGCGCTCGCACCTCGGAGAGCTTCTCCCTCGGCCGGTACGTCAACGACCGCCCGTACGCCGCCTCCAGCCTGCTCACCGTGGCGCTCGGCAAGGTGTTCCGCTCGGCGCTGAAGGGGGCGTCGAAGGACCGCGCCGAGCTGGCGGACACGCCGCTCCCGCTGGAGATCAGGCTGCCGGCGGTGCCGTGCCGGGGTGGTGCCGAGGTGGCGTCGCGGCTGTTCGCGCCGCTGGGCTGGGAGGTCGCGGCGGAGGCCGTACCACTGGATCCTTCGTTTCCCGAATGGGGTGACTCGCGGTACGTCCAGCTCACCCTCACCGGCACCCACCGGCTCGCCGACGCGCTCAACCATGTGTACGTGCTGCTGCCCGTACTCGATGACGCGAAGCACTACTGGGTCTCCACCGACGAGGTGGAGAAGCTGCTGCGCGCCGGCGAGGGCTGGCTGGCCGGCCACCCGGAGAAGGAGCTGATCACCCGGCGTTACCTGGCCAACCAACGCTCCCTGGCGCAGTCCGCGCTGGAGCGGCTGGCGGTCGACGAGCCGGAGCCCGAGCCGACCGACGAGCCCGACGAGGTGGCCGCCGCCGAGGCGGAGGAGCGGCGGATCCCGCTGGTCACGCACCGCAAGGCCGCGGTGCTGGCAGCTCTGCAGGAGTCCGGTGCCAGCCGGGTCCTCGACCTCGGCTGCGGCTCCGGTGCGCTACTGCTTGAGCTCAAGGACCGGCGGCGGTACGCGGAGATCGTCGGCGCCGACGTCTCCACCCAGGCGCTGCGGATCGCCGAGCGGCGACTCCAGCTCGACCGGGCGCCGTCCCGGGACGCCGACCGGATCAAGCTGCTGCAGACCGCGCTGACGTACCACGACGACCGGCTCGCCGGGTACGACGCGGCGATCCTGATGGAGGTGATCGAGCATGTCGACGAGCCCCGGCTGCCGGCGCTGGAGCGCGCCGTGTTCGGCCACGCCGCACCACAGACCGTGATCGTGACGACCCCGAACGCCGAGTACAACGTCCGGTACGAAACCTTGCACGAGGATCACCGGCACGTCGACCACCGGTTCGAGTGGACCCGCGCCGAGTTCGCGTCCTGGGCGTCGCGGGTGGCGGGGGCGTACGGCTACACCGCCGAGCTGCGTGCCGTGGGTGAGGTGGACGCCGAGGTGGGCTCCCCGACCCAGCTGGCCCTCTTCCGCAAGGCGGCCCCGACCGCGACGGAGGTGGGGGCGTGAAGCTCGACATTCCTGAGCTGTCGCTGGTCGCGCTGGTCGGGATCTCCGGGTCCGGCAAGTCGACGTTCGCGCGGCGGCACTTCCTGCCGACCGAGGTGCTCTCCTCGGACGCGTTCCGCGGCATGGTCGCCGACGACGAGAACGACCAGTCCGCCTCCGATGACGCGTTCGCGGCGCTGCATTACGTGGCCGGGCTGCGGCTGCGCGCCGGGCGGCGGGTCGTGGTCGACGCCACCAACCTGCAGCAGTTCGCCCGCGCCGAGCTGGTCAAGATCGCCAAGCAGTACGACGTACTGCCGGTGGCGATCGTGCTGGACACTCCCGAGTCGGTGGCGTGGGAGCGGACCCATGCCAGGCAGGACCGGGACTTCGGCCGGCGGGTGCTGCAGCGGCAGTCCCGTGACCTGCGGCGTTCGGTGTCCCGGCTGGGGCGCGAAGGGTTCCGCAAGGTGCACGTGGTGACCGACCCCGACGACGTCACCATCGGGTACGAGAAGGCGTGGAACGACAAGCGGGAGCTGACCGGGCCGTTCGACATCATCGGCGACGTGCACGGCTGCCGGTCGGAGCTGGACACGCTGCTCACCGAGCTGGGCTACACGCTGCGGCGCGACGTGGCGGGGCGGCCTGTCGACGCCAGCCATCCCGACGGGCGCCAGGCCGTCTTCGTCGGTGACCTGGTCGACCGGGGGCCGGACTCGCCGGGCGTACTGCGGCTGGTGATGGGGATGGTGGCGGCCGGCAACGCGCTCTGCGTACCGGGCAACCACGAGCAGAAGCTGCTGCGCAAGCTGCGCGGCCGCAATGTGAAGCTCACGCATGGGCTGGCCGAGACGCTGGAGCAGCTGTCCGCCGAGCCGCCCGGGTTCGCCGAACAGGTGGCGAGCTGGATCGACGGGCTGGTCAGCCACTACCGGCTGGACGGCGGCAGGCTGGTGGTGGCGCACGCCGGGCTCAAGGAGGAGTACCAGGGCCGCGCCTCGGGCCGGGTACGCAGCTTCTGCCTGTACGGGGAGACCACCGGCGAGACCGACGAGTACGGCCTGCCGGTGCGCTACCCGTGGGCCAACGACTACCGCGGCTCCGCCATGGTGGTGTACGGCCACACCCCGACCCCGAAGCCGGAGTGGATCAACAACACCATCTGCCTGGACACCGGCTGCGTGTTCGGCGGCGAGCTGACCGCGCTGCGGTATCCGGAGCGCGCGCTGGTGAGCGTCCCCGCCGAGCGGATGCACTACCAGCCGGTGAAGCCCCTGGCGCCGCCCGACCGCGACCAGGCCGGGGTGCTGAAGCTGGCCGACGTCACCGGCCGGCGGCACCTGCGTACCGACTACGGCACCGTACTGGTCGAGGCGGAGAACGCCGCCGCCGCGCTGGAGGTGATGAGCCGGTACGCCGTCGACCCCCGCTACCTGCTGTGGCTGCCGCCGACCATGTCCCCGCCGTCCACCTCTGGCCGCGAGGGCTACCTCGAACACCCGACCGAGGCGTTCGCCGACTACCGCGGCTTCGGCATCGACAGGGTGATCTGCGAGGAGAAGCAC
>JBOGDG010000457.1:0-3283 GCA_050701655.1 Micromonosporaceae bacterium | reverse complement strand
TCCGCGCGATGCCGCCCTCGTACATCAGGTCGACGATCAGCTTCAGCTCGTGCAGGCACTCGAAGTACGCGATCTCGGGGGCGTACCCGGCCTCGGTGAGCACCTCGAAACCGGTCTGCACCAGCGCGGAGGCGCCACCGCAGAGCACCGCCTGCTCACCGAACAGGTCGGTCTCGGTCTCCTCCTTGAAGGTGGTCTGGATGACGCCGGCGCGGGTGCCGCCGATCCCCTTCGCGTACGACAGCGCCAGGTCACGCGCGGTGCCGGTGGCGTCCTGCTCGATCGCGATCAGGCACGGTACGCCCTTGCCGTCGGCGAATTGGCGGCGTACCAGGTGACCGGGGCCCTTCGGGGCCACCATCGCCACGTCCACGTCGCCGGGCGGGGTGATCAGCCCGTACCGGATGTTGAAGCCGTGGCCGAAGAACAGCGCCTTTCCGGCGGTCAGATTCGGCGCGACCGACTCGGCGTACAGGGTGCGCTGGACGGTGTCCGGCGCCAGGATCATGATCAGGTCGGCTTCGGCAGACGCCTCGGCAGGGGTCACCACGCGCAGCCCCTGCTCCTCGGCCTTCGCCCGGCTCTTGGAGCCCTCCGGCAGCCCGATCCGTACGTCGACGCCCGAGTCCCGCAGCGACAGCGCGTGGGCGTGGCCCTGGCTGCCGTACCCGAGCACAGCGACTTTCTTGTCTTGGACGAGCGAGAGGTCCGCATCGTCGTCGTAGAACACCTTCACGTGCTTTTCTCCTTTGTGTACGGGTGAGCCAGCCTGTGTACGGGTGGGTCAGGCGGTGCTGCGCAGGGCGGGGCTGGTAAGCGAGCGGGAGCCGCGTCCGAGCGCGACCATGCCGGACTGGACCATCTCCTTGATCCCGAACGGCTCCAGCACCCGCAGCATCGCCGACAGCTTGTCGGCGGTGCCGGTGGCCTCGATGGTGACCGCGTCGGCGGCGACGTCGACCACCTTGGCGCGGAACAGCTGTGCCGTCTCCAGTACGTGGGACCGGGTCTGCAGGTCGGCGCGTACCTTCACCAGCAGCAGCTCCCGCTGCACCGAGCTGTTCGGCTCCAGCTCCACGATCTTCAGTACGTTGACCAACTTGTTCAGCTGCTTGGTGACCTGCTCGAGCGGTGATTCCTCCACGTTGACCACGATCGTGATCCGGGAGATCTGCGGGTGCTCGGTCTCGCCGACGGCGAGCGAGTCGATGTTGAAGCCGCGCCGGGAGAACAGCCCCGCCACCCGAGCCAGGACCCCGGGCTTGTTCTCCACCAGCACCGACAGGGTGTGCTTACTCATCAGAGATCATCCTCTTCGAAGGCCGGCCGCACGCCGCGGGCGAACTGGATCTCGTCGTTGCTGGTGCCGGCGGGCACCATCGGCCACACCATCGCGTCCTTGCCGACGGTGAAGTCGACCACCACCGGCTGGTCGTCGATCTCCATCGCCTTCCCGATGGTGGCGTCCACATCGGCGGCCGACTCACACCGCAGCCCGACGCAGCCCAGCGCCTCGGCGAGCTTCACGAAGTCGGGGATCCGGTGCTTGTGGGTGCCCAGCTCGGTCTGGCTGTAGCGCTCGTCGTAGAACAGCGTCTGCCACTGGCGTACCATCCCGAGGTTTCCGTTGTTGATCACGGCGACCTTGATCGGGATGCCTTCCAGGGCACAGGTGGCGAGCTCCTGGTTGGTCATCTGGAAGCAGCCGTCACCATCGATCGCCCAGACGGTGGTGTCGGGACGACCCACCTTGGCGCCCATGGCGGCGGGCACGGCGTACCCCATGGTGCCGAGGCCGCCGGAGTTGAGCCAGGTCGCCGGCTTCTCGTACGAGATGAACTGGCTGGCCCACATCTGGTGCTGGCCGACCCCGGCGACGTAGATGGCATCCGGACCGGCGATCTCACCGAGCCGCTTGATCACGTACTGGGGCGCCAACGAACCGTCCTCCGGCTCGTCCCAGCCCAGCGGGTAGCGGCCCCGGATGTCGTCGAGCTGCTGCCACCAGCCGCCGATGTCGGCGCGGCGGCCGGCGGCGTACTCCGCCTCGACCGCGGTGATCAGCTCCTCGATCACCTGCTTCGCGTCGCCCACGATCGGTACGTCGGCGTGCCGGTTCTTGCCGATCTCGGCCGGGTCGATGTCGGCGTGGATCACGGCGGCGTCCGGCGCGAAGCTGTCCAGCTTGCCGGTCACCCGGTCGTCGAACCGGGTGCCGAGCGCGATCAGCAGGTCGGAGCGCTGCAGCCCGTACACCGCGCCGACGCTGCCGTGCATGCCGGGCATCCCGAGGTGCTGGCGGTGGCTGTCGGGGAACCCGCCGCGCGCCATCAGCGTGGTGATCACCGGGATCCCGGTCAGCTCGGCGAGCTTGCGCAGCTCCGCGGTGGCGTGCGCCTTGAGTACGCCGCCGCCGACGTACAACACGGGGCGTTTCGCGGTGGCGATCAGCCGCGCCGCCTCCCGGATCTGCTTGCCGTGCGGGTGCGCGTTGGGCCGGTAGCCGGGCAGCTCCAGCGCCGGCGGCCAGCGGAACGTGGTCTGCGCCTGCAGTACGTCCTTCGGGATGTCCACCAGCACCGGGCCGGGCCGCCCGGTGGACGCGATGTGGAACGCCTCGGCGAGGATCCGCGGGATCTCCTCGGCGTGCTGCACCAGGTAGTTGTGCTTGGTGATCGGCATCGTGATGCCGTGGATGTCCGCCTCCTGGAAGGCGTCGGTGCCGATCATGGCGCTGCCGACCTGGCCGGTGATCGCGACGATCGGCACCGAGTCCATGTACGCGTCGGCGATCGGCGTCACCAGGTTGGTCGCCCCCGGTCCGGAGGTCGCCATGCAGACTCCGACCTTGCCGGTGGCCTGGGCGTACCCCTCGGCTGCGTGGCCGGCGCCCTGCTCGTGCCGTACCAGGATGTGGCGCACGCTGGTGGAGTCGAACAGCGGGTCGTACGCCGGGAGGATTGCGCCGCCGGGGATCCCGAACACCACCTCGGCGCCGAGCGCCTCCAGGGAGTGGATCAGCGACTGCGCCCCGCTCGCCGCTACGTCCGTCGGGCGTGGGGTCGCGGCCGCCGGGCGGCGGGGCGCCACGGTGGCGGGTGTGACCTTGCCTGGTCCGGTGTTGCTGGTGGGCTTCATGACACGTCCGCTCGGGTCGGTTCTGTGGTTCGTGATCGATTTCGTGGCTGGTGATCAACTTCGGGGCATAAAAAATGCCCACGTGCTAGAAGCACGGGGCGGCGCACCGTCGGGTCAGCGACGGTGCGCTAGATAAGTACTACAG
>JBOGDG010000456.1:0-3296 GCA_050701655.1 Micromonosporaceae bacterium | reverse complement strand
GACTAGCCGCGGGCGCAGCGTTTGCCGTTGAGGGTGAAATGAGTGGGCACAGGGTTGGTGGTGTCATCCCATCGAGCGTTGAAGCCCACGCCGTCGAGAGTGCCGCCCGCGGGGATAACGCCGTTCCAGGAGGCATTGGCCACCCTGACCTTCGCCCCGCGCTGGCTCACGTTGCCGTTCCACAGCTGGGTGATGGCCTGACCGTTTGCGAACCGCCAGGTCAGCGTCCAGCCGGTGGTCGGTGCGCTGCCGAAGTTGGTGATCGCCAGGTTGACCTGGAAGTTGCCGGGCCACGAGGCGGTGACGTCGTACGCCACCTCGCACGCCGGCGCCGGCAGTTCGTCGTCAGCCACCAGGAACACGTTGTCGTTCAGGTCGGACAGCGGGATGTCGGTGTTCGACGCGATCACCGTCGCCAACGTGCGGTGGTAGTCGATGCCGTACCGCTGTTTGATGTGCCTGAGGCCGGGGTCGTTGCCGTAGAAGAACCGGTCGCCGTCGCGCAGGTTCCGGAACTCCCTGGCCCAGATCGCCAACTGCAGCTCGCCGAAGTCGGCGCCGGGCACGTGCCGTTCGGCCAGCATGCCCGTGAAGGCGTCCAGCTGGTTCACCGATCCGTAGATCGCCTTGAGCCGGGCCGCCACGGTGGTACGCCGGACTCCGACGACCGCCGACTCCTCCGCCTCGTCGCTGTCCAGGTCGATCGGCTTGCCATCGACATCGAACAGCGCGAGGAAGTCGAGGCTGTCCGGGTCGTTGATCTCGTCGCGGGGCGTCAGCTCGGGATCGGTCGGGAAGGCGTCGGTGTCCTCGCCGGTGATCGCCGTGAAGGAGGTTCTCGGCGCCAGCCCGTACGCGCTGCGGAGCTGGTTGTAGCTCGGCATCCCGTGATCACGCCCGCGGGCGATGTCGATGGCGCCGAGATCGACGACGCCGTCGAAGCACCGCGGCAGGTTGGGCCCGTCGAGGCAGTCCGGGTTGTCGGGGACCGGGATCTGGAACAGCACGCTGCGCAGCTGGTTGTCGATCTGCTCGTCGTTCTTGTACTGCGCCTCCAAGCCAATGCCCTGCAGCAGCGGTCCGAGCTGGAGTTGCTCGACCAGGTCCGGGTTGAAGAAGCCCACGTTGAGCGGTACGGCCAGCTCGACTTCGTCGCCCTCCACCTCGACCTCGATCCCCATCTCCTGGAAGGCGTCGAGCTGCTCAGGGGTGTACCGGTCGAGATCGGTCTCCAGTTCGACCTCGCCGTGGATCATGCTGTGCCCTCGATAGCCGACCGTGGCGAACTCGTTGCTGAGATCCGTCCGCACGTTCGGCTTGTAGCCGGTGTACGCCGGCAGCGTGACCCCGAGTGCGGGCAGGAACTCGTTGTAGGTGATGTACTGCTGCTCCGCGATCACCACCCGCCGGGCAATCTGGAACTTCTGCTCCTCCGTCAAGTAGTCGGGCAGCAGCGACACGACCCGGTTGTGCTCCCGCGCGAACAAGGTTTGCGTGGCCTGCAGGCCGATGTTCTCGTTGGCGCGCACATCGCCGGCGACCGCCGCGCGGTCCGGCTGCCGCCGCAGTCGCCCGTCGATCTCCATGACGGGTGCGGTTGCGGGGTTCCCCCTGCTGTCTCTCCGGGGCAGGTAGTCGCCCGGCAGCAGCAGGCGGCCGCGGTTGTTGGCCGGGTCGCCGTCGACGGGACCCTGGCGCAGCCACTCCAGCCGGTCGGCGTTCCCGCCGTACACGGCCCAGGCGTCGATGTACGAGCTGACGGTGTTGACCTGTTGGCGCGGATTGACGACCCCGGTTCCGCGAGCCGGGCTGGATCGCACGAACGGGATGACGCCGAGGTCGTTGGTGAACTCCTCCAGCGGGTCGTCAGGGTCGAACGGGATGTTCATCTCCTCGCCCTGCGGGTCGCCCGGGGCCCGCCCTTCGCGTAGGCCGAAGGTGTGGTCGAGGAACTGGCCCCACACGAACCCCCACTGCGTGATGCTGCGCTCCGAGAAGAGGTTCTGGTGGGTGTCGTTGAATACCCGGTTGCTGACGCGCCGGGCGTCCGGTCCAGTGACCGGCTTGCTCTTGCCGTCGGCGTACCGGGCCGCCGCCACGCGGCTGTACGGGTTGCCGACCAAGCCCCAGTCGGGGTGTGCCTTGTTATTTCCGCGGCCGTCCAGGCTTTGCTCGTCGGACAGGGTGTCCGCCTCGGACAGCGTGTCGGCGGAGGCGGTGATGTCGAGGGCGGCCAGACCCGCGGCGAGAAGCGCAGCCAGGGCCATGGCGGCCAGGGATCTGGCCGTGCGGAGGTGATACACGATGACGTGCCTCCCCAGGTGGTTTCACGACCGACACGTCTCATCCACGCGCAGAGCCGCTCCGCCTACCGGACGCCAGGTGCCGGGAGATCTGCATGCGGATGCAGACGCGCAATGGACGTGAAGGTGTGAAGGCGGGGGCGATTCGCGCCCGCAGCAGCGAACTCTGCGGACGGCTCCCGCGCATGGGCGCCACCCGGGTGGGGGACGAAGGCTGCCGTGTTCAGAGTCCTTTTAGCGTGGTTTATAGATCGACAACCTTTAATGTCCCGTATGGAGAAGACTCCTCGAACGGAGGACCGTCAATCGTACGAACGGCTAGTCATACCTCATCCGTTCGGATGAGGTAGCGAGACGCGGGCGATGTGGTCCCGCGGTTGGCCGAGGAGTTGGGCGCTGCCATGCCCGCGTTTGAAGTACAGGTGCGCGTTGTGCTCCCAGGTGATCGCGATCCCGCCGTGCAGTTGGATCATTTCGGCGGTCACGTGTTGCAGCGCTTCGGAGCAGTAGACCTTGGCGACCGGCGCGTAGCCGCTCGGGTCGGCGGCCGCGGCGTACGCCGCTGACCGGGCCGACTCCACGAGGACGTACATGTCGGCCATCCGGTGCTTGAGCGCCTGCAACGCCCCGATCGGCTGGCCGAACTGGACCCGGGTCTTGGCGTACGCGACGGTGAGCTCCAAAGCGCGGGCCGCGGCGCCCACCTGCTCGGCGGCGAGCGCGGCGCACGCGATATCGCGTACTCGCGGCAGGTCGATCTCGCCGAGCCGTCGCGCGGGCGTCGCGTCGAACGTGACCCGGGCGAGGCGGCGGGTCGGGTCCATGGCGGCGGTCGCCTCCCGCCGGGCGGCCGCCGGCTCGATCTCGAACAGCGCGACCAGCTCTCCCGTCTCGTGCGGCGCCGACGAGCGCGCCGCGACCAGCACGACGTCGGCGATGTCGCCATCGAGCACGTAGTGCGCCTCGCCGTCCAGCCTCCAGCCGGTGTTGTCC
>JBOGDG010000455.1:0-3302 GCA_050701655.1 Micromonosporaceae bacterium | reverse complement strand
CCGGGCCGCTCGGCGCCACCGCGAGGTACGGCGTGGTCCGCTGCCCGGGACCGACGTCGAGCTGGCGTGCCCCGTGGGTGACGACCAGCCCGGTGGCGATCGACGCCACCACCACCAGCCCCGCGATCACCCCCAGCTGGGTGTGTGCCGAGACCCGGCGCAGTCCGCGGGTTGCCCGGGAGACGGTGCCGGCCGCGACGGTGGGGGGAACCTCGGCGGCCGGCACCGCGTGAGGGGGCAGGACGATATCGGCGGCCGGTGTGTCCGCACGTGCCGCCCTGTGGCGCGCCTGGTCGGTAGCTCCGAGCGCGACCTCGAACTCCGTGTCGCTGGTACGCCGCATCGCACCCCCGTTCGGTTCCTTCACAGAGTGACGGCAGCACGCCCGCGATGCGACCTCATTGTGGAAGATTTGAGGGATCGGGACGGGTTTTCCCGATAAGTACGTCTTGCCGGTTCCGACCTACCCCGTGCGCGGTTCGCAGCCCAGGCTTGCCGGTGTCCACAGCTCTGCCTTGCCGCTTCCGCAGCTCAAGCGCAGTTCTTCATCGACTCGTGACTGTGGCTGGGCTCACGAGTCGTGCGATGCTGTGTGTGTCGGCAACGGGGCCGCCCGGCGATTTTCGCTGCGTACCCGTGCCTCGGAGCCGACACGGAGGTCCGTGCCCGCCGGGCGGTCAGCGTGCTGTCTGATCTCACCCAGCCAGGCGGTCGGGCCCCGTACGGCCGTAGGCCTCTCCAACCGGACGAGGTACGGCTGCCGCACCGCAGTGTGGCGCGGCGACCCCGCGTCTACTCGGAGATGAAGGAGAGAGGATGGCGAAGGCCAACGTGGCCCGCAGCAGGAGCAGCGCGGGCACCCGACCCGCGGCCTCCCGGCGAGGCACCCGCAGCAGGGCGCGCAGCAACGAGCCCGATTTCGTACAGCTGCTGACCCCCGACGGCGAGCGCGTCGAGCACCCGGACTACTCGGTCGACTTCACCGACGAGGAGTACCGCGGCCTGTACCGCGACCTGGTGATCGTACGGCGGCTCGACACCGAGGCGACCGCGCTGCAACGGCAGGGCGAGCTCGGCATCTGGGCCAGCCTGCTCGGCCAGGAGGCGGCGCAGATCGGCTCCGGGCGCGCGCTGGCGCCGCAGGACATGGCGTTCCCGACGTACCGCGAGCACGGCGTGCTGTGGTGCCGCGGGATCGACCCGATCATGCCGCTCGGGCTGTTCCGGGGCGTCGACTTCGGCGGCTGGGACTCCCGCGCCGCCAAGATGCAGATGTACACCGTGGTGATCGGGGCGCAGACGCTGCACGCCACCGGGTACGCGATGGGCATCGCCAAGGACGGCAAGGTCGGCTCCTCCGACAGCGAGGCGGTGATCGCGTACTTCGGCGACGGCGCCACCAGTGAGGGCGACGTCAACGAGTCGTTCGTCTGGGCGTCGGTGTTCAACGCGCCGATGGTCTTCTTCTGCCAGAACAACCAGTACGCCATCTCCGAGCCGGTCGAACGCCAGGCCCGGGCCCCGATCTACCAGCGGGCCCTCGGGTACGGCTTCCCCGGCATCCGGGTCGACGGCAACGACGTACTCGCCTCCTACGCGGTGACCAAGCAGGCGCTCGACGCCGCCCGCGCCGGCGAGGGGCCGAGCCTGATCGAGGCGTACACGTACCGGATGGGCGCCCACACCACCTCCGACGACCCCACGCGCTACCGGATCTCCAGCGAGGTCGAGGCGTGGCAGGCCAAAGACCCGATTCTGCGGGTACGCCGATTCCTGGACCACCACAAGATCGCCGACGACAGCTTCCACCAGGAGCTGGACTCGGAGGCCGACACCCTGGCCGCCGACCTGCGCGCGCGCGTGTTGGCGCTGCCCGATCCGAAGCCGGAGTCGATGTTCGACAACGTCTACCCGCACGGCTCGCCGATCCTGGCCGGCCAGCGCGAGCAGTTCGTCAACTACCACGCAGGATTTGAATCAGGCACCGGCGAGGGAGGGGACCACTGATGGCCGAGACGATGACCATCGGCAAGGCCCTCAACTCGGGCCTGCGCCGCGCTATGGAGGACGACTCGAAGGTCCTGCTGATGGGCGAGGACATCGGCAAGCTGGGCGGGGTCTTCCGGATCACCGACGGGCTGCAGAAGGACTTCGGCGAGGGTCGGGTGATCGACACCCCGCTCGCCGAATCCGGCATCGTCGGTACGGCGATCGGGCTCGCACTGCGTGGCTACCGCCCGGTCTGCGAGATCCAGTTCGACGGGTTCGTGTTCCCCGCGTTCGACCAGATCGTCACGCAGCTGGCAAAGATGTACGCCCGCTCGGGCGGCCGGATCGCGCTCCCCGTGGTGATCCGGATCCCGTTCGGCGGTGGCATCGGGGCGGTGGAGCACCACTCCGAGTCGCCGGAGGCGTACTTCGCCCACACCCCCGGGCTGAAGGTCGTCTCCTGCTCGAATCCGCAGGACGCGTACTGGATGATCCAGCAGGCGATCGCCAGCGACGACCCGATCATCTTCATGGAGCCGAAGCGGCGCTACTGGGAGAAGGGCGAGGTCGACACGGCCGCGACCCCGGTCCCCCTGCACAGCTCGGTGCTGCTGCGGGAGGGCACCGACTGCACCGTGGTCGGGTACGGCCCGATGGTGCGGGTCGCTGTCGACGCCGCGACCGCCGCGGCCGAGGACGACGGTGGCCGGTCCCTCGAGGTGATCGACCTACGGTCGGTGGCCCCGCTGGATCTCGGCCCGGTGTACGAGTCGGTGCGCCGTACCGGCCGGCTGGTGATCGTGCACGAGGCGGCGCTCTCCGGTGGCATCGGCGGGGAGATCGCGGCGCGGGTCGCCGAGGAGTGCTTCTACTCCCTCGAAGCGCCGGTGATGCGGGTGACGGGCTTCGACGTGCCGTACCCGCCGGCCCGGATCGAAGAGGAGTACCTGCCGGATCTGGACCGGGTGCTCGACGCCGTCGACCGTACGTTCACCTTCTGAGGAGCGGCATGTCTCGGATCAAGGAGTTCAAGCTGCCCGACCTCGGGGAGGGGCTCACCGAGGGCGAGATCCTCTCGTGGATGGTCAACGTCGGCGACCAGGTGAAGCTCAACCAGCCGATCGTCGAGGTGGAGACCGCGAAGGCGGCGGTGGAGATCCCGTCCCCGTACGCGGGGGTGGTTACGCAGTTGTTCCACGGGGAGGGCGACACCGTCGAGGTGGGTTCGCCGATCATCGCGTACGACACCGACCCGGCTTCGGGTCCGTTGCCGGCCGGTGACAGGGCGACCGCCGCCAGCAACGGTGCCGCGT
>JBOGDG010000454.1:0-3303 GCA_050701655.1 Micromonosporaceae bacterium | reverse complement strand
GTCGCCTTCTGCATCGCCTCCCAGAACGTGGTGCCGACCGTGGTGTCGCCGCTGCCGCCCTGCCAGGTGATCGACCAGCCACCCATCTGGTAGCCGAGGTTGTCGGCGGTCTTGCCGCCCACCACGATCTTCTGGCCACCGGTACGGGACAGCGGCAGCACGCCCTGGTTCTTCAGCAGCACCTGCGACTCGCGTACCGCCTCCCGGGCCACATCACGGTGTGCCTGCGATCCCACCGTCGAGGTGTACGACCGGTCCGTGAACGGCTTGTTGAACAGATCGAGCGCGAACTTCAGATCCAGGATGCGCCCCACCGCGTCGTCGATGCGCGCCATGCTGATCCGGCCGGCGTTCACCTCGTTGACGATGCCGGAGATGGTGCCCTGGTAGTCGTCCGGGACCATGATCATGTCTATCCCGGCGTTGACCGCCTTGCGGAGCTGCTCGGCGTAGCTGGTCCCGGGGAGCTGTTTCACGCCGGCCCAGTCGGAGAGCACCAACCCCTGGTACCCCAGCTCGCCCTTGAGTACGTCGTTGATCAGGTACGAGTGCTGGTGCAGCTTCAGCCCGTTCCAGCTGCTGTACGACACCATGATCGAGCCCGCCCCGGCGGCGATGGCATCCTGGTACGGCGGCAGGTGGACCGCGCGTAGCTCCGCTTCACTGATCTGCGCGTCACCCTGGTCCACACCACCCGTGGTGCCGCCATCTGCCACGTAGTGCTTCGCGGTGGCGACCACCGTGTCGGGGCCGATCGCGGCTCCCTGGAATCCCCGTACCGACGCCGCTCCCAGGGACCCCGCGATCGCGGGTGTCTCACCGAAACCCTCGTACGTGCGACCCCAGCGGTCGTCGCGCGGCACACATACGCAGGGCGCGAAGGTCCAGTCGATGCCGGTGCCCAGCACCTCCTCGCGGGTGGCCTGCTGCGCCCGCTGCACCAGCGCGGCGTCCCGGGTCGCGCCGAGGCCGATGTTGTGCGGGAAGATCGTGGCGCCGTGGACATTGCTGTGCCCGTGTACGGCGTCCACGCCGTACAGCAGCGGGATGCCGAGGCGGCTGTTCAGCGCGTACGTCTGGTAGTCGTCGTACATGTCCGCCCACTGGGCCGCGGTGCCGCCGGGCGCGCCGTTCGGGCCGCCGCCACCGCCGGAGAGCAGGGAGCCGATGCCGTACCGGGTGATGTCGCTCTTGTTGCGCATCAGGTAGTTGTGCGCGACCTGCGTCATCTGACCCGCCTTCTCCTCCAGGGTCAGCTTCGACAGGCAGTCCGCGGTGGAGGTGCAGCCGGCCGCCGCCACGGCGGGAGTGCCCAGGGCGACCAGCGACAACGCGGTCACCAGGGTGAGCAGGGCGGGCGCTGTCAGGACCCTCGATCCGAGCTTCGCATCACGACTGGACATTGCTCGACCTCCTGATTCCTGTGGCGCATGGGATGGGTGGTGCGGTGTAGGTGGTGGGCGCTTCCTTGTGGTGGGCGCTTCCTTTGTGGTGGGCGGTTCCTTGTGGTGGAGGGCCCGGGCGGCCAGGGGTTCTCACCGGCCGCCCGAGCCTGGCTCGCGCGCGTACTGCGTTGGGGGGTGCGGGGAGCCGTGCGTTAGGAGATGCCCGCGTCCGCGCAGGCCTTGGCGTACGCCGAGGTGCAGATCTGGTCCGCGGTGTAGAACTTGTCCGCGATGATCGTGTCCTTGATGTTGTCCTTGGTCACCGACACCGGCTCCAGCAGCACCGAGGCCACGTCGGCGTCTCCGTTGTTCTTGGTCACGGTCTCGCCCTGGTACTTCTTCCCGGTGGCCAGCGCGACCGCCATGTCGGCGGCGATGTCGGCCTCGGGCTTGATCGCCTTGTAGACGGTCATGTGCTGCTGACCAGCAAGAATGCGCTGGATCGCGGCGAGTTCGGCGTCCTGGCCGGTGACCGGGGGCAGCTTGTCGAAGCCGGCGCTCTTCATCGCGGCGATCGCGCCGCCGGCGGTGCCGTCGTTCGCGGCGTACACCCCGATGATCTTGTCTTTGCCGACCGCGGTGATCGCCTGCTCCATCTCCTGCTGGGCCTTGTCGGGTGACCAGTCAGGGGTGTCGTACTCCTTGCCGACGCTCACCTTGCCGTCCAGTACCGCGTGCGCTCCGGCCTTGAAGTCGGCCGCGTTGGGGTCGGTCGGCGCGCCGTTGATCATGACGATCTTGCCGCGCTTCGGGTCACCACCGGCCGACACCGCGTCGAGCAGCGCCTTGCCCTGGGTCTCGCCGACCTTCTTGTTGTCGTACGACACGTAGTAGTCGACCGGACCCGTGGCGAGCCGGTCGTACGCCACCACCGGGACCCCCTGGTCCTTCGCGTCGGTGACGATGCCGCTGGCGGCCTTGGCGTCCACCGCGTCGAGGATCAGCACCTTGGCGCCCGCGGTGAGCATCGCCTCCGCCTGGGACTGCTGCTTGCTCGGGTCCTGGTCGGCGTTCTGGTAGAGCACCTCGCACTTGGGGCACAGCTGCTTGAGCTTCTGTTCGATCAGCGGACGGTCGAACGACTCGTACCGCGTGGTCTTGGATTCGGGGAGAAGCAGGCCGATCTTGAAGCCCTTATCGGTGGATTCGGCGCCGCCGCCCGCCGGCTGTTCCGGGTTGGCGCAGCCCGATCCGCCCAGCACGACGGCGGCGAGTCCGATCGCGACAAATACGCGCTGAGCGCTCGTGGTGATCCGCATAGAAGCCTCCTGGCGTCCTCACCGGTGTGCCCGGCTTCCGGAAAGTGAAGCGGGTCACCCTCCTTGTCGTCAAGAGGTGAAGACAAAAAACCGAAATCAACGCGTCATCTGTTCGACATCCAAACTCGGGCTCCATGATCAAGGCTCCTTGTTGCTGCTGTGGCGACATGGCGGGAGCCACGATCATGGGGAAACGGAGCTCAGGCGGGTCTGGCCTCGTCGGGCAGCGCCGCGGCCAAGCGGACCACGGTGGCTAGGGCGCCGCGTACCGCCGCGGACTCGCCCAGCTCGGCGAGCGTCACGCTGACCTCCTCGGCGGCCCGGGGCAGCGTCTGCCGGATCAACATCTCCTCGATCGGCTGCAGCAGCAGGTCGCCCGCAGCGGCCAGCTCCCCACCCACGATCAGCCGCTGCGGGTTGAGCAGGTTGCAGAGCATCGCCGCCGCCGAGCCCACCGCGCGCCCCGCGTCGGCGATCACCCGGCGCGACCCGAGATCGCCGTCGAGCGCGGCCGCGATCAGTTGATCCAGGGTGGGCAGCGCCTCGTCCGGGCGTCGGGGGAGCAGGTCGAGCAGGTACGGCCCGCCCACGACCGTCTC
>JBOGDG010000453.1:0-3308 GCA_050701655.1 Micromonosporaceae bacterium | reverse complement strand
CACCAGAGCCGGCCGTTGTCGGCGTACTTCTTGATGATCGGCAGGTACGCGCCCCAGATCGAGCCGTAGGTGACGCTGCCGCCGGTCACGTACGCGGTCTCCGGCGCCATCGTGAGGCCGAAGTTCGACGGCATCCGCGCCAGCACGCCGTCGATGATCCGGATCAGGTTCGCCTGCGACGTGGACAACTGGTTGATGTTCCCGCTGCCGGTCAGGCCGGTCTCGATGTCGATGTCGATGCCGTCGAAGTTGTACTTCTTGAGGATCGGCACCACCGTGGCGACGAACCTGTCCGCGACCGTGGCCGAGCTGAGGTCGATGCCGGCCGCGGCGCCACCGATCGACATCAGGATCGTGGCTCCGGCCGCCTTCGCCTGGCACATCTCCGCCGGTGTGGCCACCCGTACGCCGGAGTCCATGCCGTCTTCCCAGAGGACGGTCCCGTCGGAGCGGATGACGGGGAAGGCCGCGTTGATCACGTTGTGGCCGTGCGCGCGGATCCGTGAATCTGTGATCGGGATCCAGCCCATGCCGGGGTGTACGCCTCCTCCGTCCCAGTTCTCCCAGTAGCCCTGCAGCACTTTGCCCGCCGGTCTCGACTTCACCGGGCAGGTGGCATCCGTGGGGGAAGCGGTGGGAGAAGCCGTTGGTGAAGCCGTAGGCGACACGGTGGGAGAGGCGGTCGGTGAGGTTGTGGGAGACGGGGACGGTGAAGAGGTGCCGTCGCAGGGGCCGAGGTCCTTCCACAGTGAAGCCGCCGCCTCCGGGTTCCAGCCGGCGCCGACATGAGCGGTGTGTGCGACCCGTGCCTCGTACAGCCGACTGTGGTACGTGACCCGGTCGCCGACCGCGTAGCTGGTGCCTTCCGCCCACTCCGGAGCGGAACAGGGAACCTCGAGGGCGGCCGGATAACTCGAGCCGAGGGCGTGAACCGCCGGCACCAGCCCCAGCGCCGTACCGATCGTCACCACCACACCTGCCGCCAGGACCACGACCGCTCGCCGGACTCTCATGGTGACCTCACCTCGGCAGGGGACAGACCTTAGTAAAGTTTCCTAAAAGAATCCCTTCTTGCGCAACCCTGTGCTGACCGCACGTTCGCGGCCGCATGACGTGGCGTGCCAGTTCGGTTCACAGGCGTGGAACACTGCCGGGATGGAGACGGCGATCCCGGCCGGCGTCAAGGGCTGGCCGCCCGAGGCAGAGGGCATGAGCGGTGCGGCGGTGGCCACGGCCGGCTGGCGGGTGCTCGACGGCACCATGCCGTTTCCCGTGGCGGTACTCAAGGAGTCCGCGCTGGCGCACAATGTCGCGCTCATGCGGGACTACTGCGACCGGCACGGCGTACGGCTGGCGCCGCACGGCAAGACCACGATGGCGCCGGCGTTGTTCGCAAGGCAGCTCGCCGCAGGGGCGTGGGGCCTCACCGCCGCCACGCCGGTCCACCTGCGGCTCTACCGGCGACTCGGCGTGCGCCGGATCGTGTACGCCAACCAGCTGGTGGAGCCGTCGGTGATCCGGTGGCTCGCCAGCGAGCTGGCCGCCGACCCGGAGCTCGAGCTCTACTCCCTGGTCGATTCGCCGGAGGCGGTGCGACTCCTCGATCGGGTGCTGACCGCGGCGGCCGCCGTCCGGCCGCTGCCGGTCCTGGTGGAGCTGGGGATGACGGGGGCGCGCACGGGATGTCGTACCGCCGCGGCGGCGCTGGCGGTAGCTCGCGAGGTTGTGGCCAGTGACCGGCTCGCCCTCGCCGGGATCGAGGCGTTCGAAGGCCTCGCCGCAGACGTCCGCACCGTCGACCGGCTCCTGGACGAGGTGGAAGCGGCCTACGCGGCGATGGGGCCGATGCTCCCGGCCGATGCGTTCATCACGGCGGGTGGCAGCGCGTACTTCGACCGGGTGGTGGCGCGGTTCGCCGACTGCAGACTCGTGCTGCGCAGCGGCTGCTACGTGGTCCACGACACCGGCCTGTACGCGCGAGAATCGGCCCTGGACGGCCGGGCCGCCAGCGGTGTCTCCAAGTCGGGGCGGTTGCGCAACGCCCTGGAGGTGTGGTCCGTGGTGCTCTCGCGCCCGGAGCCAACGCTGGCGATCACCAGTATGGGGAAGCGTGACGTCGGCAACGACGCCGGACTGCCCACTCCGACGTTGACCTGCGGCGCCGGTGACGAGCATCCTCGCCCGCTCGCCGCCGAGGTGACCGCGCTCAACGACCAGCACGCCCACCTGCGGGTGCCCGCCAGTGCGCCGCTCGCGGTCGGCGATCTGGTAGGTGCCACGGTCTCCCACCCGTGTACCACCCTCGACAAATGGCGCGTGCTCGCCTTGGTCGACGACGACTACCGGGTGCTCGACGCCGTACACACCTACTTCTAGCCTGCCTCCGGTCCGAGCCACGGCCGTGCTGTGCGGCAAGGGGTTTCCCCGATTCGCGCCAGCCCGGGCAGTCGCCCTCACCGCCGTCCTCCCGATCACCGTCCGCGGATAGTCTCCGCACTGCTTCGCAGGCCGCTCAGCTCGGCTGAGGTGTTGTGTACGGGCTGTCGCCACCCGCGATCCGGGTGAGCATGCCGGTCAGGTGAGCCTGCGCGGCCCGGTGCAGGCCGGGACCGAGACTGATCCGCGCCACACCGAGAGCCACCAGTTCGGCTATCGATGGGGCGCCCGCGTGGAATAGCACGTTGACCGGACCGCCGGTCTGGTCGACCAGGGCGCGGATCGCCTCTGGCGTCGTGGCGAGGATGGGGTAGACGCAGTCCGCTCCGGCGGCCAGGTACGCCCGAGCCCGCTCGATCGTCGCGGCGAGCCGCTCCCCGGGGTCGCCGGCGCCGTGCAGGTATGTGTCGATCCGCGCGTTGATCACCAGATCGGCGTCGATCTCCCGGGTAGCGGTGCGCGCCGCCGCCAGGAAGTCGGCCTGTCGGCCGGTGTCGACCATGGCGCTGGTCGCAGGATCCGAGTCCTCCAGGTTGCAGCCGACCGCACCGGTAGCGGCGAGCCGCTCCGCCAACTCGGCGGGGCGCATGCCGTACCCCCGCTCCAGATCAGCGGTGACCGGGACGGACGTTGCGCGGGCGATCCGGGCGATGGCGTCCAGCATCTCGCCGACCGGGGTCGCTTCGCCATCGGCGTACCCGAGGGCCTCGGCCACCGCGGCGCTGCTGGTGGCGACCGCCGGGAAGCCGGCGGCCGCCACGGCACAGGCGCCGGCAGCATCCCAGATGTTCGGCAGCACCAGCGGGGCGCCGGGCTGATGCAGCGCCCGTAGCGCTGCTGCGCCCTGGCCGGGCCCCCGGGTGGTCCGGGGC
>JBOGDG010000452.1:0-3315 GCA_050701655.1 Micromonosporaceae bacterium | reverse complement strand
GGCGACCGCTGACGCGACCGCGGGGGCGACCCGGGCGTCCAGCGGGCTGGGCACGATCTGGTCGGTGCGCAGCTCGTCGGCGACGCAGTCGGCGATCGCGGCCGCCGCGGCGAGCTTCATCTCCTCGGTGATCCGCTCGGCGCGCGCGTCCAGCGCGCCCCGGAACACCCCGGGGAAGGCCAGCACGTTGTTGATCTGGTTCGGGAAGTCGCTGCGCCCGGTGGCGACCACCGCCGCGTGCCGCTGCGCCACGTCCGGGTGCACCTCGGGATTCGGGTTGGCGAGCGCGAAGATGATGCCGCCCGCGTTCATCCCGGCCAGCGCGTCCTCGCCGATCCGGCCACCCGACACCCCGATCAGCACGTCGGCGCCGACCAACGCGTCGCCGATCAGCCCGGTACGCCCGTCGTGGTTGGTCTCCTGCGCCAGCTCCACCTTGATGGAGTTCAGATCCGTACGGCCGGAGTGCACCACGCCGCGCGAGTCGCAGACCACCACGTCGCCCACCCCGGCGGCGAGCAGCATCCGGGTCACCGCCACCCCGGCGGCGCCGGCTCCGCTGATCACCACCCGCAGGTCGTTGAGCTTGCGGTTGACCAGCCGGGCGGCGTTACGCAGCGCCGCGGTGACCACGATCGCCGTACCGTGCTGATCGTCGTGGAACACCGGGATCGGCACCGCGTCGTCGAGCCGGCGCTCGATCTCGAAGCACCGGGGCGCGCTGATGTCCTCCAGGTTGATCCCGCCGAAGGACGGCGCCAGCCGGGCCACCGTCTCCACGATCTGGTCCGGATCCTTGGTGTCCAGGCAGATCGGCACGGCGTCCACGTTGGCGAACTGCTTGAACAGCACCGCCTTGCCCTCCATCACCGGCATCGCGGCGCGCGGGCCGATGTCCCCGAGCCCGAGCACCGCCGTACCGTCGGTGACCACCGCGACGGTGTTCGGCACCCAGGTGTACTCCGCGGTCAGCGAGGGGTCGGCCGCGATCGCCTCAGAAACCCGGGCCACCCCAGGGGTGTACGCCAGCGACAGGTCCTCGCGGCTGGCGAGCGGGATGGTGGAGGCTACGGCGAGCTTGCCGCCGCGGTGCAACGCGAAGACCGCGTCATCGAACGGATCGGGCCGGTCAGGAGCCTGGGCAGACAAGAAACACTCCAAGTGCCGCGTGGCGGAGCAAAGGAATAGACACCCGCCCGGCGCCGAGGTGGTGCACCCGGCGGGGGCGGAGAGCGGCCCCGGGGATCACCCGAGGTGCCCGAGTCTAGTCCACCTCCGCGTCGCCGCCGCGAGCGCTGTGAAACGGCCCACGCACCGGCCCGCACCGGGCCAGCGGCCAGTACCGCCACACCACCCGCGCCAGCACCTCCGCCGCGCCGTACGTCTGCGAGTCGTCGGACCCGTACGGGTTGTCACCGGCCAGCCACCAGCCGCCGTCGACCTGGCGTACCGCCCGCTTCACCACGAGCAGCTCCGGGCGGGTACGGAACCGCGCCAGCACCACGTCGCCGACCCGTACCCGGAGCCGCCCGGACAGCCCGCGCCAGGTCAGTACGGCGTCGCCGTGCCGCAGCGTGGGCACCATCGACGGGCCGCGTACCGAAACGGCTTGCAACGGCCAGCGCACCAAGGCCACTCCTGACGGCTTGAGACGAACCTGGTCCGGGTAGTGTCACCCGCAAGGATCATGACCCGTCAACAATGGACCACGGACTCTTGAGCCGCTGCCGCGGGTGTGCGCTCCCCCGGCACGGTGAGGACCGAGATTTTTGGAGGATCCTGAGATGCCACTGCGCCTGTTCGCTCCGCGTACCGTCGCCAGCGCCCACTGCGACCTTCCCTGCGGTGTATACGACCCCGCCCAGGCACGGATCGAGGCGGAGTCGGTGAAGGCGATCTGCGACAAGATGGCCGGCAACGACGACCCGGACTTCCGTACCCGTGCGTTGATCATCAAGGAGCAGCGTTCCGAGCTGGTCAAGCACCACCTGTGGGTGCTGTGGACCGACTACTTCAAGCCGCCGCACTTCGAGAAGTACCCGCAGCTGCACCAGCTGTTCAACGAGGCGACCAAGCTCGCCGGCGCCTCGGGCTCGAAGGGCTCGTCCGACGCCGCCGCCGCCGAGCAGCTGCTCGGCAAGATCGACGAGATCGCGAAGATCTTCGCCGAGACCAAGGCCGCCTGACGAGACCAGGGCCGCCTGACGCGGCCGTACCGACGACGACCGCGTGAACCCGCCCTGCCGCCGGGGCCTTCGTCGTGTCAGGGTGTGGCATGCCCCGTGACATCCAGATCCGGCCCGCCACGGCCGAGGACGTACCGGCGATCGTCGCCCTGGTGCATCAGCTCGCCGAGTACGAGCGCGCCCCCGAGCACTGCCACCTCACCGCCGAGCAGCTGCACGCGGCGCTGTTCGCCGACTCCCCCGCGGTGTACGCCCACGTAGCCACCGGCAGGATCGGCGACGCCGACCCGACCCCGCTCGGCTTCGCGCTGTGGTTCCTCAACTTCTCCACCTGGGAAGGCACCCACGGCGTCTACCTGGAAGACCTGTACGTACACCCGGAGGCGCGCGGCACCGGGCTGGGCCGCCAGCTGCTGGCCACCCTGGCGGCGATCTGCGTCGAGCGCGGGTACCGCCGGCTGGAGTGGTGGGTGCTGCACTGGAATCCCGCGCGGGACTTCTACGACGCGATCGGCGCCACCCCGATGTCGGAGTGGGTACCGTACCGGCTCGAGGCCGATCCGCTGCGCGAACTTGCCGAAAAGGTATGACCCGGCATCAGGCATCACCGATTTGTACGAGTAGCGGTTAGTACCTGTGGGCGAGGCGCCAGTTGAGCCCTTAGAGTCCCTGGCATAGGGGAGGACCAGGTGGCCCAGGCGTTAGGACAGATCCGGTCGACGACCGACGAGGACATCGTCGTGCTGACGGTGCCCGCGGAGAGCGCGTACCTCTCGGTGCTGCGTACCGCCGCCGCCGGGCTGGCCGCCAGACTGCACTTCACCCTCGACGAGATCGAAGACCTGCGGATCGCCGTCGACGAAGCCTGCGCGATGCTGGTCGGCGACGCCCCCGGCGGCACCGACCTGTCCTGCCGGTTCGCCGTAGCCGAGGACGCGTTGAGCGTGGCGGTCAGCGTCCCCGTCGGCGGACGCGCCACGCTGCCCGGCGCCCAGACCTTCGCCTGGACGGTGCTGACCGCGCTCGCCGGCGAGGTGCACGCCGAGCTGGTCGAGGGACGCGCCACGATCCGACTCACGAAACGCCGCCGGAACGCGCCATGAGCCCGCGGACCGCGGTACGGGTCCCC
>JBOGDG010000451.1:0-3322 GCA_050701655.1 Micromonosporaceae bacterium | reverse complement strand
GGATCATGCACACCAAGGGTCACACCCCCGCAGCAGCCCCCGTCAGCCCCGCCCCGGCGGGCGCGAGCCCGGACGGCGCCCGTCCCCGCGTCACCGCTTAGCCCTCACGGCGGCCGCATGGATTGCGGTCAAAGTGCGGTCTCCCGGCCGGGATGACAGCGTTTTGGCCACAGAACCGCAGCGCTAGGGGGCGGCGCTAGGGGCGGGTGGCGGTGGTGGCGATCCAGGCGAGGATGAAGGCTTGTTCGCGCCAGGCGTCGTAGCGGCCGCTGGGGCCGGCGTGACCGGCGCCCATCTCGGTTTTCAGTAGGAACGGGCCGCCCTTCGCGATCGCCCGGAGCTTCGCGATCCACTTCGCCGGCTCGTGGTAGAGCACGCGGGTGTCGTTCAGGCTGGTCGCCACCAGGATCGGGGGGTACGCCTTCGGCTCGATGTTCTCGTACGGCGAGTACGACTTCATGTACGCGTACACGTCGGGGTCCGCGAGCGGGTTGCCCCACTCCTCCCACTCGATCACGGTCAGCGGCAGCGACGGGTCGAGGATCGAGTTGAGCGGGTCGACGAACGGCACCTCGGCGACGATCCCGCCGAACGCGTCCGGAGCCAGGTTGGCGATCGCACCCATCAGCAGGCCGCCCGCGCTGCCGCCCCGAGCCAGCAGCCGCGGCACCGAGGTCCAGCCCGACGAGACCACGTGCCGGGCGCAGGCGACGAAGTCGGTGAAGGTGTTCTTCTTGTGGCCGAACTTGCCGTTCTCGTACCAGGCGCGGCCCAGTTCGCCGCCGCCCCGTACGTGCGCCACCCCGAACACGAAGCCGCGGTCCAGCAGCGACAGTCTGGGGATCGCGAACCACGGGTCCATGCTGGCTTCGTAGCTGCCGTAGCCGTACAACAGGAAGGGGTTCGACCCGTCTCGGGCGGTGCCGGCGCGGCACACGATGGAGATCGGGATCCTGGTGCCGTCGTCTGCGACGGCCCACTCGCGGTGCTGCTCGTACTCGGACGGGTCGTAGCCGCCGAGCACCGGCTCCCGCTTGCGCAGGATCAGCTCGCGGCTCGCCGGGTCGTAGTCGTACACCGAGCGTGGGGTGATCAACGAGGTGTACGAGAGCCGGAACAGCCGCGCGGAGTACTCCGGGTTGGCGCCGGGCGAGACGGTGTAGAGCGGCTCCGGGAAGCTGATCTCGTACGGCTCGCCGTCGCGCGGCAGGATCCGCAGCCCGGTCAGTCCGTCGCGGCGGAAGTGCACCACGGTGCGGTCCGCGAACGCGTCCACATCCAGCAGTCGGGTGCCCTCGTCGGGCGCGATCACGGTGGTCAGCGCGGTCGGGTCGGTGATCGGCGCGGTGGCGAGCTGGAAGTTGGGCGCGCCGGCGTTGTGCAGGATCAGGAACTGGTCACCGGAGTGCTCGACGCCGTACTCCACGCCCTGCCGGCGCGGCAGCACCACGGTCGGCTCGGCGGCCGGATCCCGGGCGGGGATGTAGCGCACCTCGCTGGTGATCTTGCTGCCGATGTCGACCAGCACGTACGCCTCGCTGCGGGTGGACTCCACGCCGACCCAGAACCGCTCGTCGTCCTCCTGGTACACCACCGCGTCGTCGCTGGCGGGGGTGCCCACCCGGTGCCGCCACACCCGGTACGGCCGCCACTGCGCGTCCACGGTCAGGTAGAACAGGGTGCCGCCGTCGGCCGACCACGCCGCGCCGTAGAAGGTGTCCGGGATCTCGTCGGCGAGCGTCTCGCCGGTGTCCAGATCCCTGACCCGCAGCGTGAACCGCTCATTGCCCTCGAAGTCGGTGGAGTACGCCAGCCGCCGCCCGTCGGAGCTGACCTGGTACGTACCGAGGGAGAAGAAGCCGGACTCGCCGGCCTCCAGATTCTCGTCCAGCAGCACCTGCTCGCCGTCCGGTGCGGTGGCGCCCACCTCGGGTGGCTCGTCGCCGGTCGCCGGCAGCCGGCAGTGGACGCCGTACTGCTTGCCCTCCGCGGTGCGGGTGTAGTACCACCAGGCGCCGCGGCGTACCGGCACCGACAGGTCGGTCTCCTGGGTGCGGTGCTTGATCTCGTTGAAGATCTCCTCGCGCAGCGACGCCAGGTGCGTGGTCGCGGCGTCGGTGTGCTCGTTCTCCGCCTTCAGGTACGCCATCGTGTCCGGATCGTCGCGGTCGGCCAGCCAGGCGTACTCGTCGGCCACGGTGTCGCCGTGGTGGGTGCGGGTGCTCGGCACGCGTTTGGCGACCGGCGTCGCCGCAGGAGCGTCACTCATGCTGCGGAACGCTACCCGGTCGCCCTCTCACCCCGCTGTCGTGTCGCAGGCGCGGGGGCGGTGCTCAGACGGGGTAGCGGAGCAGGGCGGCGACGCCGTCGGCGACGGTGTGGTCGTCGGGGGTGAGCAGCTCGAGCTCGGCCCCGTTGGCGACGCAGCCGCGGATCAGGGCGGCGTCGGCGCGGTCGGCGGCGTACTCCTCCAGACCGAGGTTCTCCAGCTCGATCCGGGTCAGCGCCAGCTGGTCGATGCCGGTGCCGACCCATACCCGCTGGTCCGGGGCGGACGGCGAGAGCAGCAGGGTGTCGACGCTGCCGGCGCGTACGGCTTCGATGGTGCGGGCCAACCCCTCGGCGGTACGGGACGGGTCGCGCCGGTGCGAGGCGAAGCGTTCCACCACCGTGGCGTGGGCGCGGGAGAGCGAGTCGGCGGCGAGCCGCGCCAGCTCGTGACGCAGCGGGGCGTCGGCGGCACCCTGCGCCCGGCCACCGTGGTCGGACTCGATCACGGTACGGCGTACGGTCGGCGGCAGGTGGCCGCAGATGGCGGCGCGAGCGCGTACGTCCCCGGCGAGCAGCACCAGCTTGGCGTGGTGCCGCGCGGCGAGACCGGTGATCGTGCTGGCGACCTGGGTGGCGTTGTGCTCCCAGGTGTTCTCGGCGCGCTGCTGGAAGCGCCGGTGCGACCAGCCGCCGGCCTGCACCTTGGTGAGCTCGTCGCCCTCCACCACCGTCACATGGTCCAGCCCGTCCGACATCACATGGATGTCGGCGCCGGCCCGGTCGGCGACCACGAGCAGGTGAGGCGCCGGGCGCTGCTCGTACCAGAGCAGGGGTAGTACGTGTGGCAACGGCGCCCAGCGCGCGAGATCACCGGCGAGTGGTGACTGCCCCGCGTGCGGATCGGCGGACAGCGGGCGGTCCAGCAGCACCTCGCCGCCGGCGGCGACCAGCGCGCGGCCGCGTACGGTGACCGTGCCCGGTGGTGCGCCGGGTCGCTGGGGTTCCCCGGCGACGGCGCGCTTCAACGCGCTCAAGGTGTCGGCGTCGGCAC
>JBOGDG010000450.1:0-3324 GCA_050701655.1 Micromonosporaceae bacterium | reverse complement strand
CCACCCGATGGAGCAACACGACTGAACGAGAAGCAGCCCGCCGCCTCACCATCGAGGACATCATCGCCGCGTAGTCCCCCGGTTACCCGACAGTCTCTCAGCACGCTCAGCAGCCGCATAGTCAAATCCCGGGGCTCAATGGACGTGTGGTCGCCCCCCGTGGCGGCGCGTGCTGGCATTTGTCCAGCTCGTCCGGCTGTTCGTCGCTTGTGACCGCCTGGGCGTTACAACAGGTTCTCTCGACCCCCAGTGCGGCACCGGTGCGTGGAAACCGCCGATTTTGTTGCGGCTGGGGGATTGCCCCACGCCGCTCACTTGGGCAGAGTAGTAGAACAAGTTCCAGTTTTGCTCGCGGTGGCCGGGTGCCCGCGAGTGGGTGCCGACCCGGGAGGTTCGCACAATGGCTCGTACGGAACTGCGGGGAAAGGTCGTGGCGATCACCGGCGGGGCGCGCGGCATCGGCGCCGCGACCGCCGCGGCGATGCACCGGGCCGGCGCGAAGGTGGCGATCGGCGATCTCGATCTCGACGTCGCGAAGCAGACCGCCGCCGGCATCGGCGAGGACGTGCTCGCGATGCGGGTCGACGTCACCGACCTGCCGAACTTCACGCACTTCCTCGACGAGGTGGAGCAGCAGCTCGGGCCGCTCGGCGTACTGGTCAACAACGCCGGGATCATGCCGGTCAACCTGCTGCTGGAAGAGACCCCGCAGACCACCGCGCGCCAGCTCGCGATCAACCTGCACTCGGTCATCCACGGCACCCGGGAAGCCATGCGACGGATGCGGCCCCGCGACACCGGCTACATCGTCAACGTCGCCTCCGCCCTCGCCAAGACCGGGGTTCCCGGGGTCGCGACGTACTGCGGCACCAAGTTCGGGGTGCTGGGGTTCTCCGACGCGGTACGGCACGAGCTGAAGGGCACCAGGATCGGGATCTCGGTGGTGCTGCCCGGCATGGTGCGTACCGAGCTGACCGCCGGCTTCCAGGACAGCAGGCTGGTCAAGCTGCTGACCCCGGAGGACGTGGCGAGCGGCATCGTGGCCGGGGTGCGCGCCGGCCGGTTCGAGGTGCACGTACCACGGCTGAACGGCTGGATGGAGCGGTTCATGCGGCCACTCGGGCAGCGGGTGGGAGACCGGATGATCAAGCTGGTCGGCGCGGATCGCATGGTGCTGCAGGCCGCCCACGCTCAGGAACGACGGGGGTACGAGGCCCGCGCCGCCGCCAGCGCGCCCGGCGCCGAGATCGAGGAGGTCCCATGACCACCACCGCCGCTCCCGTACTGGCCGTGCCACCCTCGATAACCCCTGAGCTGGTACGCCGGCTGGCCGCCCTGGTCGTCTCCGGCGACGCCGAGACATACCAGACCCTGCACGTCTTCACCGGCGAGCCGCTCGCCGAGATCCCACTCTCCACAGTGGACGACGTACGACAGGCGGTCAGCACCGCGCGCGCCGCGCAGCCCGCGTGGGCGGCCACGCCGATCCGGCAGCGGGCGGCCATCGTACGGCGGCTGGTGGAGCTGATCCACGACGACCGGGAGTTCATCAGCGACCTGATCCAGGCCGAGACCGGCAAGTCCCGGCTGCACGCTTTCTTCGAGCAGCTGGATCCGCTGCTGTGCGGCAACTACTACGCCCGCAAGGCCGCGAAGCTGCTTAAGCCGCGGCGGCGTACCGGGATGTTTCCGCTGGTGGCGAGCGCGCGGGAGCACCACGTGCCGAAGGGCGTGGTGGGCATCATCGCGCCCTGGAACTTCCCGTTCGCACTCGCGCTCAACGACGCCATCGCCGCGCTGCTGGCCGGCAACGCGGTGGTGCTCAAGCCCGACCTGCAGACCGCCCTCAGCCCGCTGTACGGCGTGGAGCTGGCGCGCCGCGCCGGGGTGCCGGCCGAGGTGTTCCAGGTTGTGCTGGGCGACGGGCCGGTGATCGGGCCCGCCGTGGTGGAGCAGGTCGACTACGTCGGCTTCACCGGCTCCAGCCGGACCGGCCGGGACGTGGCGCGGCGCTCCGGTGCCCGGCTGGTCGGCTGCTCGCTGGAGCTGGGCGGCAAGAACCCGATGCTGGTGCTCTCCGACGCCGACCTGGAGCGTGCGGTCGGCTCCGCGGTGAGCGGGACCTTCACCAATGCTGGCCAGATCTGCGTCGGGATCGAGCGGATCTACGTCGAGCAGCCGATCTACCAGGAGTTTCTGAGCCGTTTCACCGACGCGGTCTCGGCGCTCCGGCTGGGCGCCAGCTACGACGATCTCGACGTGGACCTGGGTTCGCTGATCTCGGCGGCCCAGCTTGAGCGGGTCAGCCGGCACGTCGAAGACGCGCGCGCAAAGGGAGCCACCGTCGAGCTGGGCGGCAGGCCGCGCCCCGACATCGGCCCGTACTTCTACGAGCCGACGGTGCTGACCGGGGTCACCCCGGAGATGGTCTGCCACGCCGAGGAGACCTTCGGTCCCGTGGTCTCGGTGTACCCGGTCGCCGACGAGGCAGAGGCGATCGCGCGGGCGAACGACACCGAGTACGGCCTGAACGCCAGCGTCTTCACCCGCAGCGCCCGCCGGGGCGAGCGGGTGGGCGGCGCCATCAAGGCCGGCACGGTGAACATCAACGACGGCTTCGGTACGGCGTACGGCTCCATCGACACGCCGATGGGTGGGATGCGCGCCTCCGGGCTGGGCCGCCGGCACGGTGTCGAGGGGCTGCTCAAGTACACCGACACCCAGACCCTGGCGCGGCTGCGGTTCGCGGTGGTGGACCCGCCGCCGAATCAGCCTCGGGAGACGTACGTCAAGATGACCGCCGGTGCGATCCGGTGGCTGGGGCGCGCCCGGATCCGGTGACCGCCACCGGGTACGCGGCACTGATGACCGACGCGTACCCGCCGCTCCGGCTGGACAGCGGCGAGGGCGACCCGGCGGAGCTGCAGGTGGGCGGCGCACCCTGAGTCCCGTCATCGCCGGTACGCCGGGCTAATAGCCCAGATCGCGGCGACCAGCAGGTACGGCAGCGCGAACCAGGCGAACACGGTGCCGTGCGGGGCGTACGCCGACAGGCCGGCGTACCCGCCGAACACCGCGAGCGTGACCACCTCGGTGCCGAAGCCCGCCACCGAGATGATGGTGGCGCGGTGGCCGCCGGTGATCGCCTGCTGCAGCCGTACGTCGGCCACCACCGTGGCCAGCTGGTAGACGCAGAAGGCCGCCGCCACCCCGACGATTCCGACCGGCGAGCGGCTGTGCCCGCCGACCGCCATCGCCATCGCGGCGGCGGCGAGCAGGGCGGCGAACCCGCGTACCGGCATCCGGCCGGCGGCGGACGCGAGC
>JBOGDG010000449.1:0-3325 GCA_050701655.1 Micromonosporaceae bacterium | reverse complement strand
GTCCTGCGGCGGGGCCTCCTGCGGCGGGGCCTCCTGCGGCGGTGCCGCCTCCTGCGGGGCGGCGTCAGGTGCGGTGTCGGCCGCGGGTGCCTCGCCGTCGGAGATCACCGCGAGCTCGGCACCGACGTCGGCGGTCTCGTCCTCCGGCACCACGATCCGGGTCAGCACGCCCGCCGCGGGCGACGGGATCTCGGTGTCGACCTTGTCGGTGGAGACTTCGAGCAGCGGCTCGTCGGCCTCCACCCGTTCGCCTTCCTGCTTCAGCCACCGGGTGATAGTGCCCTCGGTGACGCTCTCGCCGAGCTGGGGCATCGTGACCGAGACCGCCATGTCGTACGACTCCTTGTATCCGGTTGTGAGTACGGGTCAGCTGTGGGCGTGCAGCGGCTTGCCGGCCAACGCCAGGTGCGCCTCGCCAAGCGCCTCGCTCTGCGTCGGGTGCATGTGCACCAGCTGGGCGACATCGGACGGGTACGCCTCCCAGTTGTAGATCAACTGTGCCTCGCCGACCAGCTCGCCGACCCGGCTGCCCACCATGTGGATGCCGACCACAGGACCGTCGACCACCCCGACCAGCTTCACGAAGCCCTGCGTCTTGAGGATCTGGCTCTTGCCGTTGCCGCCCAGGTTGTAGTTGTAGATCCTCACCTTGTCCGCGCCATACTGCTCCTTGGCGCGGGCTTCCGTCAGCCCCATCGACGCCACCTCGGGATCGCAGTACGTCACCCGCGGGATGCCGTTCTCGTCGATCACGGTGGGCTTCAGCCCCGCGATCTCCTCGGCGACGAAGATCCCCTGCTGGAAGCCCCGGTGCGCGAGCTGCATCCCCGGCACGATGTCGCCGACGGCGTACACGTTCGGGACGTTGGTACGCAGCCGCTCGTCGGTCAGCACGAAGCCGCGGTCCATCGAGATGCCCTGCTCCTCGTACCCCAGCCCCTGGGTCGTGGGGCCGCGTCCGACGGCGACCAGCAACAGCTCGGCTTCGATGGTCTCGCCGCCGGCGACGGTGACCCGTACCCCGGAATCGATCTTTTCCAGCTTTTCGAAAGGCTTGTTGACCTTGAAGTTGATCTTCCGCTTCCGGAACGCGCGCTCCACCTGCTTGGAGCAGTCATCGTCCTCGGCGGCGACCAGCCGGGGGAGCGCCTCGACGATCGTGACCTCGGTGCCGAACGACTTCCAGGCGCTGGCGAACTCGACGCCGATCACGCCGCCGCCGAGCACGATCGCCGACGCGGGCACCCGGTCCAGGGTCAGCGCCACCTCGCTGTCGATCACCCGCTCGCCGTCGAAGTCGAGCCCGGGCAGGGTCTTGGAGTACGAGCCGGTGGCGAGCACCAGGTGCTTGCCGGTGACCCGCTGCCCGCCGACCTCCACCGTGGTGGGACCGACGAGCCGGCCCTCGCCCTCGATGGTGACGATCTTGGCGGACTTGATCATGCCCTGGAGGCCCTTGTAGAGCCGGCCGACCACGCCGTCCTTGTACGCGTTGACGCCGGCCATGTCGACCCCGTCGAGGGTCGCCTTGATCCCGAACTGATCGGCCTCGCGAGCCTGGTCGGCGATCTCACCGGCGTGCAGCAACGCCTTGGTGGGGATGCAGCCCCGGTGCAGGCAGGTGCCCCCGAGCTTGTCCTTCTCGATGAGCGCGACGGTCAGGCCCAGCTGTACGGCGCGCAGCGCGCACGCGTAGCCGCCGCTGCCACCACCGAGGATTACGACGTCGTATTCGGCGTTTGGCTGGTTCACGGATTCTCCCAGGCTGGTGCGATAGTGCCGTTCGCCATCTTGGCATCCGGTGGGTACGGTGCGCGACGTGACCCACGAGAGGTGATCGTGGTGACGTCTCCCTCAGAAACCTACCGGGTCACCCCGGCATAGTCGGGCGACGTGAGTTGTTCACAACGGATAAGGTGCGTCACGCGGTTCGCCGATCATGGTGGACCAACGGGCACCCACGGGTACGGCGTCGGCGGAGGTGCGGCAGGTGGGTTGGTTTCGACGGCTTCGGCGGTCTCGCAACAAGGCGCCGGGGTCCGGCCGTGGCCGCAGCGACCTGAAGGCGGGGATCCAGCATCTGGAGGGGTTCGTCGCCAGCCGGCAGGGCGTCGAGGCGTACCTGGAGCCGCGTACCACGGTGACCGAGACCACCGTGCTGCTGATCGCCCACGACGGGGAGTGGACCCGCCGCCGGGTGGGCAGCCCGGAGGAGGCGTACGCCCTCGGCAAGCGGCTCTCCATCCCGGTGTACGACACCAACCTGGTCGGCTACCCCCAGCGCATGCGCGACTACAACGAACGCCAGAAGCGCTCCCAATCCAGCTAGCAGGTCCGCTCAGCGGTGCGCTGAGCGGAGCTGTCAGCCGTTGGCGGCGATGTCGGTAATCATCTCGACCAGGGTGCGGACCGGTACGCCGGTGCCGCCCTTCGCCACGTACCCGTACGGCTCCCCGGAGTGGTACGAGGGACCGGCGATGTCGATGTGCGCCCATGGCAGATCGTCGGTGACGAACTCCGACAGGAACACCGCGCCCTGCAGCATGTGACCGGCGCGGTCCATGCCGGCGGCGACCTGGCTGACGTCGGCGATCTCGGACTCCATCAGCTTGCGTACGTCCTCGGCCATCGGCATCGGCCAGCAGGGCTCGCCGACCCGGTCGCCGGCCTGCTGCACCCGGTCGCACAGCTCGTCGGAGCCCATCACGCCTGCGATCCGCTTGCCGAGCGCGGTGACCTGGCCGCCGGTGAGGGTGGAGGTCTCCAGCAGGTAGTCCGGCTCGTCCTCGCAGGCGCGGGCGATCGCGTCGCCCAGGATCATGCGGCCCTCGGCGTCGGTGTTGAGCACCTCGACCCGCTTGCCGTTGCGCATCGTCACCACGTCGCCGGGGCGGTACGCCGTGCCGCTGACCATGTTCTCGGCCATCGGGATGTACGCCGTGACCGACACCTTCGGCTTGAGCGCGGCGATCGCCAGCATCGTGGACGCGACCGCGGCGGCGCCGCCCATGTCGCTCTTCATCTCCCACATGCCCTGCGCCGGCTTGATCGACACGCCGCCGGTGTCGAAGGTGATGCCCTTGCCGACCAGCGCGACGTGCCGGGTCGCGCCGCGCGGCCGGTACGCCAGGCGTACCAGCCGGGGAAGCGCCGCGGAGCCTTCGCCGACGGCGAGGATGCCGCCGTACCCGCCCTTGCGCAGCGCCTTCTCGTCGAGTACCTCGACCTCGAGCTTCGCCTTCGTGGCGGCGGCGGCCACCGCGTCGGCGAACGCGGGCGGGCGCAGCTCGTTGGGTGCGGTGTTCACCCAGTCGCGGGTCTGGGC
>JBOGDG010000448.1:0-3327 GCA_050701655.1 Micromonosporaceae bacterium | reverse complement strand
TGAGCGAGGCGGTGGAGTACGAGGTCGGCGGGCGTACCGTACGGGTCTCCAACCCCGACAAGGTCTACTTCCCGCAGCGCGGGTTCACCAAGCGGGACGTAGTGGAGTATTACCTCGCCGCCGGCGACGGCATCCTGCGGGCACTGCGGGATCGGCCCACCACGCTGGAACGCTGGCCGGGCGGGGTGGTCGAGGGCGCGAAGATGTCCACCCGGGGCGACAACCGGGGCGACGCGTTCTACCAGAAGCGGGTGCCCAAACACGCGCCCGAGTGGGTCCCCACCGCGCGGATCACGTTCCCGAGCGGGCGTACCGCCGACGAGATCTGCCCGGACGCGCTGCCGGTGGTGGCGTGGTGCGCCAACCTCGGCACCGTCACCTTCCACCCCTGGCCGGTGCGTGCCGCCGACACCGAACACCCCGACGAGCTGCGGATCGACTTCGACCCGCAGCCGGGCACCGACTTCCGCGACGCCGCCGAGGCCGCCGCCGAGCTGCGCGCGCTGTACGAGGAGCTCGGCATGGTCGGCTACCCGAAGACCTCCGGCGGCCGGGGCGCCCACGTCTACCTGCGGATCCGGCCGGAGTGGAGCTTCGTGCAGGTACGCCGCGCCGCGATCGCGCTCGGGCGGGAGCTGGAACGCCGCCGCCCCGACCTGATCACCATGTCGTGGTGGAAGGAGGAGCGCGGTGTGAAGGTGTTCGTCGACTACAACCAGATGGCCCGCGACCGTACGATCGCGTGCGCGTACTCGCTGCGCCCGACCGCGCGGGCCACCGTCTCCACCCCGGTCACCTGGGACGAGCTGTCCACTGTGGAGCCCGACGACTTCGACCTGGGTACGGTGCCCGCGCGGCTGGCCAGCCTCGGCGCCGACCCGCACGCCGGGATAGACGAGGTGGCGTACTCGATCGAGCCGCTGCTGGAGTGGGCGGCGCGGGACGAGCGTGACGGCAAGGGGGATCTGCCGTACCCACCGGATCATCCCAAGATGCCCGGCGAGCCGATGCGGGTGCAGCCCAGCCGCGCCCGCAACCCCGGCTAGGTTCGCTTCTGGCGCGGGGTGGCGGGCGACTCGCCTGGCGGCGGGGGAGGGCTGGCTCGGGTTATGAGGCCAGCTGCTCGGTCGGTACCGGGCGGGGTGCCCTGCTCGGCAACGCGCGCCGTGCCGGTTTCGGTGCCGGGGTCGCCGGCTTCGGGAAGCTGACCGTGTAGCCGAGCTTCTCCAGCGCCCGTACCGCCGCCTCGGTACGCCACTGGATCGCCAGCGCGTTCGCCTCCTCGAGGAAGTCGTCGATCTGGTCCACGTACAGCGCGGCGTCGTCGACGATCTTGTGGAGCAGCACGATCTCGATCTTGCCGATGGTCTGCGGATGCAGGTCGGCGAGCGGGTCGGCGGCGCCCAACGCGGTACGGACCAGCCGCTCCGCGGTGCCCGGGTCGATGTCGGTGCCGGTCAGGTCGTACACGATTCTGGTGTTGGCGACGAACCGGATCAGCTCCGCGACCGGGGTGTCGGGGCGGAACCGGCGGTGTACCGCGAGGAAGAAGCAGGAGCCGAGAAGCTCGTTGAAGCCGTCGGTGTCGCGCAGCGCCTGCAGCCGCGCCACCCGTTGGTCGAAGTCCTTGAATTCGTCGAGGAGAAGGGCGCGCACAAGCGTGATGAAGTCGTCCATGGTCAGCCGCCACTTGAGTTGGGGAGGGAACTCGTCTGGCGCGCTGCCGGCTGCGCGGGCATTGATCATCGCATGTCTTTGCACCAAAAGTCCATTATCGAAAACGGACTTCCGGCGGAAAATCGGCTGCCCAGCAGCGCATCGGCCAGCCCCCAGCACGCAGCGTCGGCGCGCGGCGGCGGTCAGTCCTCGGCGCGGCAGGTGACCTCGGATTTCGGGGCCTGAAGCTCGATCAGATAGGGGTTGATCACGTCGTCCAGACAGCCCCGTTTCGGGTACGCGGTGTGACCCTCGCCCTCGTAGGTGATCAGTACCCCGGTCCCCAACAGCTTCGCCAGCACACCGGCCTGCTCGTACGGGGTCGCCGGGTCACCGGTGGTGCCGACCACCAGGATCGGGGGAGCGCCCTCCGCCTTGCCGTACGGGTACGGGTCGTGCTGGTCCGGCCAGACCGCACAGCCCAGGATCGACAGCGCGAGCGGGCCACCGAACAGCGGGTACTTCTTGCGCCAGTCGGTCTGCAGCTTGCGTACCTCTTCCACGGTCGGCGACTTCTCCTCGTCGACGCAGTTGACCATGGTGAGCACCTCCATCGAGTTGGGGTAGTCCCCGTCGGACTCCCGCTCGTTGAAGGTGTCGACGATCCGGAACAGCCCGTCCGGGCGGCCCTGGTCGGCCTCCGCCAGCGCCTCTGCCAGCACCGGCCACCAGTCCTGCACGTACATCGTGTAGACCACCGCGCCGAGCACCCAGCCGGCGGTGGCGCTGCGGCCGTCGCCGATCTTCACCGGTGACTTGCGTGCCTTGTCCAGCAGCCTGGTGACGAAACCACGCGCGTCGGGGGCGACCGGGCACTGGCTGCGGCCGGCGCTCTTGCACCACTTCGCGAAGTTGTTGAACGCCAGCTCGAAGCCGGCGGCCTGCCCCTCGCTGCTGTCGACCTCGCTCTTGGCCGGGTCCACCGCGCCGTCGAGCACCATCGCCCGGATCCTGTCGGGGAACAGCTTGGCGTACACCGCGCCCAGCAGCGTGCCGTACGAGTAGCCGAGGTAGGTCAACTTCTCGTCCCCGACGGCTTGGCGGATCGCGTCGATGTCGCGGGCGGCCTGCTCGGTGGAGAAGAACTTCAGCGTCTCGCCGTACTTCTTCTCGCAGTCGGCGACCATCTCGTCGGTGAGCTTGACGATCTCGTTGTACGCCTGCGGGCTGACCGGATCGGGCTCGGCGCCGAGCATCGCGTCCTTGTCCTGGTCGGAGAAGCACTCCACCGGGGAGGAGCGGCCGACCCCGCGCGGGTCGAAGCCGACGATGTCGAACTCCTTGATCACCTCGATCGGCAGCGTCTGTGACAGGTAGACCGCGGTGTCGATGCCGGAGCCGCCCGGCCCGCCCGGATTGATCACCAGCGAGCCGGTCCGCTCGTCGCGCTGCCGCTTGGCGCGGGCCCGGATCAGCGCGATGTCGAGGGTCTCGCCGTCGTCCGGGTTGCCCCAGTCCAGCGGCACCTTCACGGTGGCGCAGTCGAAGGAGACGCTCGCCGGCGCCGATCCGCCCATCGCCTCCTCCGCCACGTCCTCACACGGCGCCCACGCCGCCGCCGGGATCCCGGGCGCGCCCGGTGCGGCCGAACCGCTGCCGCCGGGGCCGTCC
>JBOGDG010000447.1:0-3336 GCA_050701655.1 Micromonosporaceae bacterium | reverse complement strand
GCGCCCGGCGGCCGTCTCACCCGCTCTGCGACAGACCTCACGGCAGCTCGAAACCGGCCTTCGCCAGCGCCGTACGGCCCGCCCCGGACCGTACGTACGCCACGAAATCAGCCGCCAGCTCCGGATCCGGCGCGTCGTGCAGCACCGCGATCGGGTAGTCGTTGACCGCCTTCGCCGCCTCCGGTACGTCGATGCCGTCGACCGCGTCGCCCGCCGCGAGCACGTCGGTGCGGTAGACCAGCGCGGCGTCGACCTCGCCCAGCCGTACCTTCGTCAGCGCCGCCTTCACGTCCTTCTCGTACGTGTCGGGCTCGACGCTGACCCCGGCGGCCCGCAGCAGCGTGACGGTCGCCGCACCACACGGCACCCGTACGGCGCACAGCGCGACCGTCAGCTCCGGCCGCGCCAGATCGGCCAGCTCCCGCACCCGCCCCGGATTGCCGGCCGGTACCGCGATCCGGAGTCGGTTGCGCGCGAACACCGGCGGGTCGGCCGGCGCCAGGCCGGCGTCGGTGACGATCGCCATGGTCGCGGGATTCGCCGCCGCGTACACCTGGGCCGGCGCGCCCTGCACCAGCCGGTGCGCCAGCGCCGCGCTGGAGCCGTACTCGAAGCTCACCTTCACCCCGGAGTGCCGCTTCTGGTACGCCTCCCCCAGCTCGCTGAACACCTCGGTCAGCGACGCGGCGGCGAAGACCGTCAGCTCGCGCGGCGCGCCGGCCCGGTCGCTGGTGCACCCCGAGGCGATGAGCACCAGCCCCAGCAGCGCCACCAGCGGCCGGGTCATCGCGCAGAGACCCGCTCGACCACCACCTGGGTCGACTTCACCGACGCCACGGTCACCACCCCGGGCGCCAGCTCCAGCTCCTCGGCGGCCTCCCGGCTCATCAGCGAGACCACCCGGAACGGGCCGGCTTGCATCTCCACCTGCGCCATCACGCCGTCCTTCAGCACCCGGGTCACCAGGCCGGTGAACCGGTTGCGCGCCGACTCCTCGGTGGTGCTCCCCAGCTCGGGGGCGGTGGCGATGGACTGGGCGAACCGGGCCAGCTCGCTGCCCTCGATGACCACCCGTCCCACCTCGTCGCGGGAGGCGCGCAGCTTGCCCGCGTCCACCCACCGACGCACTGTGTCGTCGCTGACACCGAGTAGTCGCCCGGCGTCGCCCGTCCTCAACTGCGGCATGAAGTCGACGTTATCACCGCAGACGCGGCTAGCCACTGACAACTCGCCAAGCGTTTCGGAGGACAGCACGGAATGTTGGTGACACCGCCACCGGCGTACCCGGCACACTATGAGGGTGACCGAGCCACCAGCCCCCGACGCCGCGGCCTCGGCCGCCGCCGACCGATGGCGGCCGGATGTGCTCGGCGAGGAATATCAGGTACGCACCATCCCACTCCCCGCCGAGGCCGACGGCAGCCTCGACGCCACCCTGGTACGCCGCCGCGCCCGGCACGGCGACGGACGCGCGCTGCTGTACCTGCACGGCTTCTCCGACTACTTCTTCCAGACCGAGCTGGCCGACTACTACGTCGACCACGGCATCGACTTCTACGCCCTCGACCTGCGCCGGCACGGCCGATCACTGCGGCCGCACCACACGCCGAACTACGTCACCGACCTGCGGGACTACTTCGTCGAGCTCGACCACGCGATGCGGATCATCCGCGCCGACGGCGCCGTACGGGTGGCGGTCAACGGTCACTCCACCGGTGGGCTGGTCGCGGCGCTGTGGGCCGACCAGGTGCGGGACCGCGCGCCGGGCGCGGGCGGCATCGACGCGCTGCTGCTCAACAGCCCGTGGTTCGACGTCGCCGACCCGCTCCCGGTACGGCTGCTCGCCCCGCCGGTGCTCGAAGTGCTCGCCCGGGTACGCCCCCGGATGATCCTGCCGTTGAAGTCCGGCGACGCGTACGGGCGGAGCCTTCACCGCGACCACGACGGCGAGTGGCATTGGGACCTGACCGCGAAGCCGCTCGGTGGATTCCCGGTGCGCGCCGGCTGGCTGCGCGCCGTACTGCGCGGCCACCGGCGGCTGCACGCCGGGTTGCGGATCTCGTGCCCAGTACTGGTGCTGTGCTCCAGCCGGAGCATCCCGCGTGGGCAGGGTGGCCCGCTGTTGCGGCGCAGCGACGGGGTGCTCGACGTGGAGCGGATCGCCCGCTGGTCGGTCGCGCTCGGCTCCCGGGTCACGATCTGCCGGGTCGACGGCGGGGTGCACGACCTGGTGCTGTCCGCCGAGTCGGTACGCAAACGGGTGTACGAGGAGATGTCCTCCTGGCTGGACCTGCACTTCCCACCGCTGTCCCCCACCGAGCACCGGTGAACGCCGGCACGCTACGGCAGCGGGTGCTCGACGCCCGCTGCATCGTGGTCAAGATCGGTTCCTCGTCGCTGAGCTCGGCGGCCGGGGGGCTCGACGATGCCCGGCTGCACCGGCTGGTCGACGTACTGGCGGCCCGCCGTGCCGCCGGCGCCGACGTGGTGCTGGTCTCCTCCGGGGCGATCGCCGCCGGGCTGCGGCCGCTCGGGCTGGCCCGCAGGCCCCGGGATCTCGCCACCCAGCAGGCCGCCGCCAGCGTCGGCCAGGGCGTCCTGGTGCACCGCTACACCGAGTCCTTCGCCCGGTACGGCGTACCGGCCGGGCAGGTGCTGCTCACCGTCGACGACGTGACCCGGCGTACGCACTACCGCAACGCGTACCGGACGCTGCGCAAGCTGCTGGACCTGGGCGCGGTGCCGGTGGTGAACGAGAACGACACCGTCGCCACCGACGAGATCCGGTTCGGCGACAACGACCGGCTGGCGGCGCTGGTGGCGGTGCTGGTGCACGCCGACCTGCTGGTGCTGCTCTCCGACGTGGACGCGCTGTACGACGGCGACCCGCGCCGGCCCGGCGTGAACCGGGTCGCCGAGGTCCCCGACATCGCCACGCTGGACGGTATCGAGATCGGCAAGCCCGGCCGCTCCGGGCTCGGCACCGGCGGCATGGTCACCAAGGTCGAGTCCGCCCGGATCGCCACCGTGTCGGGCGTACCGGTGGTGCTGACCTCCGCCAACTTCGCCGGGGCGGCGCTGGCCGGTGAGCCGGTCGGTACGTACTTCCACGCCAGTGGGCACCGGCCCCGCAAGCGGCTGCTGTGGCTGGCGCACGCCACCACGCCGCGCGGCCGGCTGCACCTGGACCCGGGGGCGGTACGCGCCGTGGTCGACCGCCGCTCCTCGCTGCTGCCCGCCGGCATCACCGGCGTCGACGGCGTGTTCACCGCCGGGGATCCGGTGGATCTGGTCGACGAGTCCGGGCATCCGGTAGCGCGCGGCCTGGTCAACTAC
>JBOGDG010000446.1:0-3372 GCA_050701655.1 Micromonosporaceae bacterium | reverse complement strand
GTGGCGAAGAGCGCCTTCGACAACAAGAAGGTCGAGATGGAGCAGAACCTGAAGAACATCGAGCAGGCGCTCCAGACGCTCGCCGAGAGCGTGCAGATCGCTGCCAACGCGGTGGCGGCTGCGGATGAAGAAGCGCAGCAGGAGCTCAGCCGAATTCAGGCTGGCCTCTCCTGAGCTTGTCCCGATTCCCAGTCGTCTTGAAAGGATTTTGAAATGGTTGCCGACGGATACCTGAAGTACGGATTCGACACCATCGGTGAGGCCGCTGCTGACATCCGTAAGTTCATCACCGAGATGGACCAGGAGCTCGAGCAGGTCGAGAGCAAGTTCAACTCGCAGCGTGAGCACTGGTCTGGTGCGACGCAGGCCGCGTTCGAGCCCGCCCACCAGAAGTGGAACAAGAACGCGAAAGAGCTGAGCACGACTCTGCTGCAGATCGCTGCCGCCCTCGAGGGTGCGGGGCTCAACATGAAGTCGACGGACCAGAAGTACGCCGCCCTGTTCGACCAGTAGGCCGCTCCGACACACAGGCCCTGACCCCATAGCGGGTCAGGGCCTTGGTGTTTGTCTAGGGGCTTCGTGTTGTTGTGGCATGGTCTGGTCCGCTCGGTGCCGAGGTGCCGAGGTGCCGCCGGCGCCGGTACGCGGTCAGTGGGTTTCCAGGTCCTCGAAGAGCTTGAGCGGTGCGGGCGGCATCGGGTCCTCGACCGGTGTCGGGAACGGCTTGGCGCGGCCGGGCCGCCACTTGCGGCGCCTGCCCAGCGGCAGCAACGTGAGCGTGGCCAGCATGCCGCCGGCCAACACCACGGCGAGGATGCCCGCTATCAGCGCCATGGTGCCGCTGAACTCCCACTCTTCGGCGCGTGCCAGCTCCGCCGGATCCTGCGACGGACGGAGCATCCCTACCGGGTCCGCGGGCTTGTCATCGCTGAGCCCCTCGGTCAACGCGCCGTGCGGGTCGACGATGCCGGCCCCGGTCTTCTCCTTCGACCCGGCGGCAGCACTCGCGGTCGCTCCCAGCCGTCGGCCCACCTCCTCGGCGCTCATCTCCGGCCAGCGCGCGCGTACCAACGCCGCGGTCGCGCCGACGAAGGCAGCGGCGATGCCGGTACCGACCACCGGCACGTGGCCGCTGCCACGGTTGGCAGCCATAGCGTTCCCCGGCGCCACCAGGTCGACGTATTCGCCGTACTGGGAGTTCTCCAGGCGCTTGCCACCGTCGTCGACCGCGCCCACCCCGATCACTCCGTCGTACATCGCGGGGTACGGGCTCGGGCCGGGGCCAGGGGTCACGTTCTGGCGTGTATCGCCCTTGGTGGCGTGATCACCGACCGCGGCGACCACGACGACGTCGGCGCTGACGGCGGCGTTGATGGCCCCCTTCACCGCCGGGTCGCTTTGGTACTGCGGTACGGAGAGCGTGATCACGTCGACCCGCTGCTTCACGGCCCAGTTGATCGCCTGGGCGTACTTCTTGGCGCTGGTGACCTTGTCCTCACTGCCCGAACCGCCCGGCTCGCCGACGATGACGGGCACGATCTTTGCCCGGTACGCCAGCCCCTGAAAGACCACGCCGTCCACTTTCTGCGCCGCGATCAGACTGGCCACCGCCGTACCCTGGCCATGGCAGTCGATCTTGCCGGTGCCGCCCCCGTTGCCGTACAGGAAGTCCGCGCCGTTGGCGATGTTGGCGCCCTTGAGCTGGGGATGGCTGGTGTCCACTCCGGAGTCGAGCACCGCCACCGTGACGTCGGCCCCGGTCGAGATCGGCCACACCTTCGTGGCGTCGAAGGTCTCCTGTGCCGGCACCGTCCCACGCCAGGTCTCCGCCTTCTGCGGCTCCTCCTCGCAGCGCCGGGGTGCGAGCCGGGACGCCGCCCGATCGGCCTTGCCGCCGGCCGCGAGTTGGTGAGTCGCTGTGCGCTGGCCGGTGGGCGCAAGTGGGGCGCCGGGGCCCGCGTGGGCGTACGCCGGCGGCGTGACGATGGCGAACAGGCTGCTCAGCGTCGTGAACCCAGCGACTATCAGCGCTGTGGATCGCATCGACTCGCGTCCCTCCGTGTGCACGTCTCCGGCCCCCGTACCGGGCCCTCTCGGATGGTAGTGCCGGGCCGCCCGCGGCAGGTGGCTCGGCCCGGGTCGCGGCCAAGATCCGTACGCGGGACAGATCGAACGGCCTGGGTCGTATGGGCGAGTCTGGGGTGTATTCGGGGTTGAGGACGCCCGGTACTCTGACCTACAGACCACGCCCTGCCGGAGCGTGGCTCAGGTGTTGAGCGGGGGGTGACCGTTGGTGGACTCGCGAAACGAGATGCGCGCCCGCGTCGAGTACATGGCGGGTGAGGTTCGCCGGATGACATCCTCACTGCCTGACCTGGAGAAGAAGCTGCTCAGCGTCACCGCGACCGCCACCTCCGACGACGGGCTGATCACCGCCACTGTGGGGCCACGCGGGCAGCTCGTCGATCTTGAGATCGACGCGAAGATCTACCGGCGTCCCAACTCCGCCCTGCTCGCCCAGACGATCTTGAAAACGGTACGGGACGCGGTGGACCAGGGGCTTTCGCAGACCCGCGGCATCATCGATGACCTCACGCCGAAGAACTTCGCGGCAGAACAGGCCGCCCGGTCCGGCACGCCCAAGGGCATGCCGAAGGACATGCTGAAGCAGCACGATTCCGAGTTGCTCGAATCTTCGGAGTTGCGCGGTGAATGACGAGATCAGTGTCGCCGATCTCCAGGCGCTGCAGCAGGGCGGAAAGGACATCGCGACAGCCGGCGAGAAGCTGGTCGAGGCGCTCAAGACACGCAAGTCTCAGATCACCACGTGGGCGTCGGGCAAACCGTGGGGCGGCGACGACATCGGTCAGGCGTTCGAGGGCCCGTACACGACGGCTCAGGGCGACTACTTCGAGGCCGCTCCGCCGGTCGGCGAGGCCATCGTGTCGATCGGTGAGGCCCTCGAAGGCATGGGCAAGGGCTACGAGGGTGTCGACAACCAGGGCGGCGGCCAGATCCACAAGACCGAGATGACGGAAGTCAAGCCAATCCAGGGTGGCAGCCCGGCCGGCGGGTCGACGGGCGCCTTCGGCACCGGGCCCGGTGGCGGATCGGGCAGCCTGACCGCTGAGGCGAGTGCGACCGGCAGCGTCGAAGGTTCGACCCAGCTGGGTACGCCGATCACAGCCGACGGGCAGACCGCGGGTCCGGCCACCGGTACTCCGGGCACCGGGTCGGCCGACGCTGGGTCGGGCGACTCTTCCTCCGCACCCCCGCTGGCGCCGCCACCCATGGTGCCGACCGGCGGTCTGCCGCCTGGCGGCGGGCCGGGTGGTCGGCCCGGCGGCGGTGGTCCGGGTGGTGGCTCGGGTC
>JBOGDG010000445.1:0-3376 GCA_050701655.1 Micromonosporaceae bacterium | reverse complement strand
GCATGCAGGCGATCGCGTCCGAGCTGTACGAGGCCGCCGAGATGGACGGCGCCTCGCCGTGGCAGCGGTTCGTCAACGTCACCCTGCCCGGGCTGCGGCCGGTCAGCATGACCGTGGTGCTGCTCGGCACCATCTGGACGTTCAACATGTTCCCGATCATCTTCCTGGTCACCGCCGGACAGCCCGCCGGGCAGACCGAGATCCTGGTGACCGGGGCGTACCGGGCCGCGTTCGAGGGGCTGCGCAACTACTCCCTCGCCGCGACGTACGGCGTGCTGATCCTGTCGATCCTGCTGGTCTTCGCGTTGACGTACCGGCGCGCGCTGCGCAAGCAGGGAGAGGTGTGGTGACATGGCCGAGACCGTGATGCCGGAGACGGCGGTGCGTACCACCGCCGAGATGGTGGCCAGGCCGGCCGCGACCCGCTACCGCCGCGGAGAGCGCGGCCGGCTCACCTCGGTGCTGCTGCACGCCACCCTGATCGGCGCGGCGTTCATCGCGCTGTTCCCGATCGTGTGGGTGCTGCTCTCCTCATTCAAGCCGGGGTACGCGGTGCAGAGCTCGGATCTCAGCCTGGTCGAGGATCCGACGCTGGCCAACTACGTACACGTGCTGACCGAGACCAGCTTCCCCCGATGGTTCGCCAACTCGGTGATCGTCGCCGCGTTCACCATGCTCACCGGGATCTTCCTGTCGGCCACCACCGGGTACGCGGTGTCCCGCTTCAACTTCCCCGGCCGGCGTACGCTGCTGTGGGTCTTCCTGATCACCCAGATGTTCCCGGTGGCGATCCTGATCGTGCCGATCTACGTGATCATGGCCCGGCTCGGGTTGATCAACACGCTGACGTCGCTGGTGATCGCGTACCTGACCGTGGCGGTGCCGTTCTGCGCGTGGATGCTGAAGGGCTACTTCGACACCATCCCGCGCGAGCTGGACGAGGCCGCCGCGCTGGACGGGCTCGGGCCGTTCGCCACCTTCTGGCGGGTGGTGGTGCCACTCGCCCGCCCCGGGCTCGCGGTCACCGCCTTCTACACCTTCCTCACGGCGTGGGGCGAGGTGGCGTACGCGTCGTCGTTCATCCAGACCGACAACCGGTTCACGCTGGCGTACGGGATGCAGCAGTTCGTGCCGCGGTTCAACGCGCAGTGGGAGTACCTGACCGCGGCGGCGGTGCTGGTCACCATCCCCGCCGGCATCGTCTTCTTCTTCGCGCAACGGCACCTGGTCGCCGGCCTCACCGCCGGGGGCACCAAGGGCTAGCGACGCCGACCGCCCGCGGGCTGGCGGCGGCCGACGAACAGGCCTCGGCCGGTCGGCCCGCCGGGGAGGAACTCCACCTCGCATCCCGCGGCTGCGTACGCCGCCTCGTACTCGGCGCGCGTGAACAGGGTCATCTCGTGCCGGTCGGTGAAGTGGCGTACCCCGGCGGCGTCCCCGACGAGGTAGTGCATCTCCATCACGGCGGTACGGCCGCGCGCCGTCGAGCGGACCATCCGCGCCACCCGTACCTCGTCGGAGCCGGAGACGTCGTGCCCGAGCCGCCCCTCGTTCCAGTCCTCCGGGAAGATCCAGGGCTCGATGACGAGTACGCCGCCCGGGTGTACGTGCGCCGCCATCGCCGCCATCGCCGCGTCCAGCTCGCTGCTGGCACCGAGGTAGCCGACCGCGCTGAACAGACAGATCACGGCGTCGTACGACTGTCCCAGCCGCAGCTCGCGCATGTCGGCGACCCGCAGCTCGACGCCGGGCAGCTTGGTGCGCGCCACGTCGATCATCTGGGGTGAGATGTCGACGCCGGTGACCTCGAACTCGTCGCGCAGATGGATCAGGTGCTCGCCGGTGCCGCACGCCACGTCCAGCAGGCTCGCCGCGTCAGGGGCCCGGTCCCGGATCAGCCCGGTGACCAGGCGCGCCTCCGCGACGTAGTCCTTGCGGGAACGGTAGATCGCGTCGTACACGCTGGCCAGCTCGTCGTACATGACAGGCAGCGTAGGGCGCCCCGGCCGCCCCTGCTCAGAGCCGTACGCCCTGGCGGCGCAGCCACGGGATGGGGTTGACCGGCTCGTCACGCAGGTGGATCTCGAAGTGCAGGTGCGGACCGGTCGAGTTGCCGGTGCTACCCATCAGCGAGATCCGCTGCGCGGTCGCCACGCGCTGGCCCTTCTTGACCAGCAGCCGTGAGTTGTGGCCGTACAGGGTGCTGACGCCGTTGCCGTGGTTGATGACCACGGCGTAGCCGTATCCGCCGTACCACTCGGCGCGCTCCACGGTGCCGCTGTGCGCGGCGCGGATCGGCGTACCGGTGGGGGCGGCGAGGTCGATCCCAGCGTGCAGGGTGCCCCAGCGTTGCCCGAATCCGGAGCTGAGGTCGTAGCCGGTGGTCGGCTTCACCCACGCCGGCTTCGGCTTGGGCTTGCCGCGGGTCACCGCGTTCGGAGACGGTACGGTGCCGCTCCTCCGGTCCTCGGACCGTGCCGCACGCTCGGTGCCGCGGTCGGGCAGCTCCACCGGGCTTACGTCGCCGGTGCTGGTCAGGGACGCCCGCTGTGGTGCGACGTCCCCACCGGTAGCCAGCGTGCCGGCAACGGCGACGACGGCGACAGCCACGCCGAGCGGCCGCCGCCCCGCCGGGGTACGCGGGAGTGTCCAACGGGCTTTCCCGCTGACAGTGCGGGTCGCCAGGTCTGTGATGTGCCGGCGGAGCTTGGCGATCAGATCGCCCGCTGGCCGGCCAGGTCTCCAGCCCGTAGGCAAGGTTCCGTCCTCCGAGTTCGTGGGCAAACTCGGGAATCCTGACGGTCCGTGTCACTGGACCGCGCACTTGCGGTGGCTCAGAGTCGCCGGCACGACCGTCCTGCGAGGCGATAACGCCGCTTTTGAAGGGTTTTCAAGCAGCGTCGGCCCGTGTCCGGACGCACTTATTGGACGGCGAGGCAGGTCACAAAGCGTTACAGCGAAACTTCGCATAAGTGAATCCGCGCCCACGATCGGACGTTGATGATCTCGCGCGGCCGGAGGATACCGGCGAGTAGCTAGAACGCCAATTTTCTGTACCGCTAACCCGAAAACCGCCGAATCCGGGCCGGTGATTCAGCCGGCAGGCTCGACGAGCGCGGCGAGCCTGGCGAGTGACTCTCGCCAACCGAGCTCGTTGTCCGCGGGCAAAACGCCACTCGGCAACCCCTCGTGCACCGCGACCAGGTCGGTGCCGCCGGCCGCGTCGGCGAGCGAGATCGTAATGGTCATCTCGCCGCTGAGCGCAGGGTCAGCCGTCTCGAACTCGGACACCTCGACGACCAGCTCGTCCGGCACGAGCTTCGCGAACCGCCCGTGGTACGTGTCGGTATGCGCGGTCGTCTTACCGACCCGGTCG
>JBOGDG010000444.1:0-3377 GCA_050701655.1 Micromonosporaceae bacterium | reverse complement strand
GCGGTGATCCGGCAGCCGGCCGCGACCGCCCGCTGACCTGCCGCTACGCCGGTACGGTCCACTTCTGGTTGGCGCCGCCGGTGCAGCTCCAGATCTGTAGCGGCGTGCCGTCGGCGGTGTTCCAGCCGGTGACGTCCAGGCACTTGCCGAGCGCGCGGACCGTACCGTCCGAACCGATCGTCCAGCGTTGTGCGGCGGTGCCGTTGCAGCTCCAGAGCTGGACCCTGGTGCCGTCCGCGCTGGAACCACCCGACACGTCCAGGCATTTGCCGAGGGCGCGGACCGTGCCGTCGGAGCCGATTGTCCAGCGTTGTGCGGCGGTGCCGTTGCAGGTGTAGAGCTGCACCCGGGTGCCGTCGGCGGTGGCGGCGCCGGCCACGTCGACGCACTTGCCGCCGAGCCCGCTGATCGGCCCGCTCGGTGCGCTGGCCGCCGTACCAGACCAGGTGAACGTGGCGGAGGTACGCGCCGGCAGGTCGTACCGGAACGACTGCCCGCCCCAGTCCACCCGGATCGTCCGCGGCCCTGTGGTCGGGTTGTACGCGATCAGCGCCTTCGACCCGTCCGGGTTCTTCCACGCCACATTCGGGATGGTGTTGTCGGCGGTGGATGCGATCCGGTACGCCCCCGGCTTGACGAACTTCGTCAGGTGACCGGTGGTGTAAAACTCGATCGTCTTCTCCACCTGACCGTGCTGGCCGTCTCCGTTGTGGACGGTGATCAGGCCGGTGCAGACGTTGCAGCCGCCGTTGTGCGGGTTGTGGTTCTGGTCGAGTGCGAGGCTCCACTTGACGACGCTGCGGCTCCAGTTGCGGGCGTAGCTGACGATGTCGCGCATGTCCTCGGCGTGCTGGTTGGAGACCCAGGTGCCGCCGGAGTGTTCGGTGCTGTACTGCTTCACGTTCGGGTACTGGTCGTGCACCTGGCTCCCGGTGGCGACGTCGCCGAAGTAGCCGTGCCAGGCGATGCCGCCGAACAGCGGGTCGTTCCGTACGCCCGCGTCTGCCAGTACGCCGGAGCCGATCTGGCCGTAGTCGCCGTAGTTCCAGTCGTGGACCATCACCTTGGTGGTGATGCCGGCGGCGCGGAACGCGGGATACAGGTGGTTCTTGGTGAACTCGACCAGCCCGGAGGCGTTCCAGCTCATCGTCGGGTACGTGCTGTTGGCGCCGCAGCAGTTGGGCTCGTTCTGCACCGAGACGTAGTCGACGGTGATGCCGCGGGCCGCGTACCCCTGGATGTATTTCACGAAGTACTGAGCGTAGGTGGGGTAGTACTCCCACTTCAGCCAGCCCATCCGGGTCATGGTGCCGTTGTCCTTCATCCAGCCGGGGGCGCTCCACGGCACGCCCTTGACGACGACGGCCGGGTTGAGCTGCTGCGCCTGTGCCGTCAGCGCGATCACGTCGGCGTCGGCGGCGAGTGAGAAGTCGTTCAGGTCGCAGCAGGTGTCGTCGTAGTTGTAGTTGTGGCGGGCCAGGTCGGAGGCGCCCATCGGGTTGCGCAGGAAGTTCAGCCCGATCCCGTTCACCGGGTCGAACAGGTCACGCATCACCGCGTCGCGGGTGCCGGGGGAGACGATGCCGCTGCCGCGCAGCAGCCACGCGGTGCTGTCGGTGATCGACGCCCCGGCGCCTTCGAACTGCTGGTACGTGGTCCCCTCGTCGATCCCGATCACGTGGTCGGCGGCGCCGCCGGGCGGCCCGAAGTTGCCCGGTGTCTGCGGCTGCAGGCCGCGGGTGACCGTACGACCGCCGGCGTCGGAGGTGGTGGTCAGCCAGATGTTGACCGGCTCGTCGGCCGCCAGCGCCGCCGGTGGGGACAGTGCCCCCAGCCCGGCGGCGACAAGCCCGGCCGCCAGCATGCCGATGCCAATTCTGTGGACGGTCCAGTTGCGGGCGGTCCAGCGCGTCCCTTTCATGGCGATCCCTCCCCAGGTTCTCACCAGAAAACCACCGCGGAAGGGACCTGTAAAGAAACTTCACTGACTTTTTCTATGTCTTAGATTGACATGTACTTGTAACCAGCCATAGCGTGCGGTCGATGCGCCGCGGAGCGCGCCGGTCTAACGAGGAGACGGTCGATGAGTACGGATCAGACTCAGACGTCGACGCGATGGCGGATGCGCTGGGCGGCGGTGACCATCGGCCTCACGGTCGCCGCGCTGCTGACCGGCCCGGCGAGCGCCGGCAAGGCGACGTACCTGGACCCGCGGGCGGGCACCCAGGCCCGGGTCGCCGACCTGCTCGGCCGGATGACCGTCGAGGAGAAGGCCGGCCAGCTGCAGCTGATCGCCGTGACCCGGCTGCAGGGCGACGGGTGTACGTGGAGCGGCGGCGAGCTCAACCAGCGCTGCCTCGAGGAGGTGTTCGCCGACCAGCACGTCGGGTCGATCCTCTCCGGCGGCGGCATGCCCCCCGCGAAGAACACGCCGCGGGACTGGGCGGAGATGACCAACACCATTCAGCGGTACGCCATCGAGCACTCCCGGCTGCGCATCCCCAACCTGTACGGCGTCGACGCCGTACACGGGCACAACAACATCATGGGAGCGACCATGTTCCCGCACCAGGTCGGCCTCGGGGCGACCTGGAACCCGGAGCTCGTCGCGGACGTGGCCCGCTCCACCCAGCGCGCCACCGCCGCCACCGGCACCTTCTGGAACTACGCCCCGGTGGCCGACCTCGCGCGCGACCACCGGTGGGGCCGCTACTACGAGACGTACGCCGAAGATCCGCTGCTGGCCGGCACCCTGGCCGCCGCGAGCGTGGAGGGCTACCAGGACCGCTCCAGCGGGCGGCAGGTCGCCGGCACGGTGAAGCACTTCGCCGGCTACTCCGAGCCGAGCAACGGCCACGACCGGGTGCCGAGCGACCTGTCGATGCGGTATCTGCAGGACACGCTGCTGCCGCCGTACCGGCAGGCGATCGACGCGGGGGCGCTGACCGTGATGGTCAACTCCGGCGCGGTCAACGGGATCCCGGCGCACGCCTCCCGGTACCTGCTCACCGACGTACTGCGGCGGCAGTGGGGATTCAAGGGGCTGGTGGTCAGCGACTGGAACGACGTACGGGCGCTGCAGACGGCGTACCACGTCTCCGAGGATTACTCGCACGCGATCGCGAAGGCGGTCAACGCCGGGGTCGACCTGACGATGCTGCCGCCGGACGACCGGGACTTCCACGCCAGCCTGCTGACCGCGATCAAGCGCGGCCTGATCTCGCGGGCCCGGCTGGACCAGGCCGCCGGCCGGGTGCTGGCGCTGAAGTTCCAGCTCGGCCTGTTCGAGCAGCCGTACGTCGACCCCGACGGGGCCGACGCAGCGGTACGCGATCCCGAGCTCTCCCGCCGGGCCGCCGCCGAGTCGATGGTGCTGC
>JBOGDG010000443.1:0-3378 GCA_050701655.1 Micromonosporaceae bacterium | reverse complement strand
CTCCGGGTGCGACCCGGGCGGCGCTGATCCTGATCGGGGTCGAGCTGGCGCAGGGGCTGGTCGGCTTCGTGCAGTACTTCACCGCGCTGCCGGTGCTGCTGGTGGGCGTACACATGGCGGGCGCCTGCGCGGTCTGGCTGGCCGCACTTCACCTGTACGCGCACACCCGTACTCGCGGCGGACCGTTAGCCTGACAGCGCCACGCACGCCGAACACCTGGGGAATCAAGAACAGTGTCACGTCAACGGGTACGCGATCTCGTCGAGGATCCGCGCTTCCAGAACGTCATCATCGGCGTCATCGTGCTCAACGCGATCACGCTCGGCTGCGAAACCTCCCGGTGGCTGACCGAGCACTACGGCGCCACCCTGCACCTGCTGGACCGGGCCGCGCTGGCGGTGTTCGTGGTGGAGCTGCTGCTACGGCTGTACGGGCACGGCTGGCGGTTCTTCACCGACCCCTGGGGCGTGTTCGACTTCACGATCGTGACGATCGCGCTGGTGCCGGCGAGCGGGCCGTTCTCCGTACTGCGGGCGCTGCGGATCCTGCGGGCGCTGCGGTTGGTCTCCGCGATCCCGAGCATGCGCCGGGTGGTCAGCTCGCTGCTGGCGGCGATGCCGGGGATGGCGTCGATCGGGATGCTGCTCAGTCTGATCGTCTACGTCTCCGGGGTGATGGCGACCAAGCTGTTCCGCGAGACCGCGCCGGAGTACTTCGGCAGCTTCGGCAAGTCGCTGTTCTCGCTGTTCCAGATCATGACCACCGAGGGCTGGGCAGACATCGCGCGCCAGGTGATGGCGGACCAGCCGTGGGCGTGGGTGTTCTTCGTGGTGTACCTGCTGACCGCCACGTTCACCACGTTGAACCTGTTCATCGCGGTGGTGGTCAACGCGATGGAGCACGAGGTCGCGGACGAGATGAAGGCCGAGGTGGAGGAGCACCAGCGCGAGGACGCCGCCACCAGCCAGCGGATTCTCGACGAGCTGCGGGCGCTGCGAGCCGAGGTGGCGCAGCTGCGGGCCAGTACGGCGGAGGCCACCGAGGCCTGACCGCCGCGGCAGGGCTGAGCCTCAGCCGGCCAGCATCGCGGTGACGGCCTGGGCGAAACGTTCGGCGGCGCCCGTGTCGTGCCGCAGGTACACCGACGGCTCGGTCAGCTCCAGCTCCACCAGCATCGGACCGTCCGCACCGGGGATCAGGTCCACCCGCGCGTACAGCAGCCGGTCGGCGCCCGGCACCGCCGCCAGGGCCTTCTCGGCCACCTCGCGCTCGGCGGCCGACGGCATCCGGGGCCCGATGTCCTCCCACTTGTACAGGCTCGGTACGCCCTGATACGGCCCGTCCAGCATCGGCCCCTTCCGGATGGCGTGGCTGTACGTGCCGCCGAAGAACAGCAGTGCGGTCTCGCCGTGCTCGTCCACCGCGGACAGGTACGGCTGCACCATCGCCACCCGTCCCGCCGCGTGCAGCCGGTCGACCAGCGCCGTGGCCAGCTCGCGCTGAGCCGGGTCGCTCAGGTCGTACCGCCCGGTGTCGAGGCTGCCCACGCTGACCGCCGGCTTCACGACCCACTCCCCGGCCTCCGGCTGCCGCCAGCTGTCACCGGGAGCGAGCCAGGTGGTCGGTACCACCGGTACGCCGGCGTCGACCAGGCTGGCGAGGTAGCGCTTGTCGGTGTTCCAGCCGACCACCTCGGCCGGGTTGGCCAGCCGGGGCACCCGGCGCGCCCACGCCAGAAACTCATCCCGCCGGGGCGGATAGTCCCAGGTGGAGCGGATGATGGTCAGCCGGTACGCCGACCAGTCCGCGTCCGGGTCGTCCCAGACCACCGGCTCGGCGCTGATGCCGCGATCGGCGAGCCGGCCGACCAGCGGCTGGTCGTCGGGGTCGATGCCGGGCAGCTTGCGGCAGGTCGCGATGGCGACCCGTACCGGGCTCACCACATCGAGGCTTGGGCGCGGATCTCCTCGAAGAGCTCCTGCTCCCAGGTGTTGACCACGTCGATGCCGGCTTCCCGGCAGGCGTCACGGGCGACATCGGTGGCGGGGGCGAACTCGTCGGTGGAGGCGCCGTCGGAACCCTGCAGGACGATCCGTGCGCCACGCTTGCCCAGGAACTCCACAACCGCGCTCGCGTTGGGGTGCGCGACGGCGAAGTCCTTGATCGCGGAGACGAGTCCGCCGGGGGCAATCTCGTGGACGGTGGTATCAGCCATGGCGCCACAGTAAGTAGGGGTCACGGTTCCGCCAACGGAGCTGAGCGTGCGCTGTGACTGGCGTTACGGCCCCATTCGGCCGATCAGATGAGGTTGTATGCAACCCGAATCTGGGCGAATCACCGGATAAAGGTGTCGACCGCGACGGCGAGGAAAAGCAGCGTCAGGTACGTGTTCGTCCAGTGGAACAGCCGCATCGGACGCGGGTCCTCGCCACGGCGTACCCGCAGCAGCAGCTTGCCGGTCTCCGCCAGCAGCAGCGCCCCGAGCACCAGCGCCACCACGGCATACACCGGGGTCGCGGCGAGCGGCCAGAGCAGCAGCGAGCAGACCACCGTGAAGACCGCCCACACCAGGGACTCGACCCCCACCCGGGTGAGCGAGGCGACCACCGGCAGCATCGGGATGTTCGCGGCGGCGTAGTCGTCCTTGAACTTGATCGCGAGCGCCCAGAAGTGGGTGGGCTGCCAGCAGAACACCACCGCGAACAGCACCCACGCCGGCCAGGCCAGCGATCCGGCGACCACCGCCCAGGCGATCAGCACCGGCATCGCGCCGCAGACGCCGCCGAGCACCGTGTTGTGTACGGTGTGCCGCTTCAGCAGCATCGTGTAGATCACGACGTAGTAGAAGATCGCGCCCGCGGTCAGCCCCGCGGCGAGCAGGTTGGCGAAGAATCCCATCAGCGCGACCGAGATCGCCCCGATCACCAGCCCGAAGACCAGCGCCTGCTGGGGCTCCACCACGTGCTGCGGCAGCGGCCGGCGTGACGTACGCCGCATCACCTGGTCGATGTCGCGGTCGATGTAGCAGTTGAGCGCGTTGGCGCTGCCCGCCGAGAGCCCTCCTCCGACCAGCACCACCAGCACGTCGAGCACCCGGGGCAGCCCACCGGCGGCGAGGAACATCGTCGGCACCGCGGTGATCAGCAGCAGCTCGATGATCCGCGGCTTGGTGAGCGCGACGTACGCTCGGATCACGTCCAACGGCGTCGCGCGCGGCTCCGGGGGCGCCTCTAACGAGCCGACCGGCATCGACCGGGCGGCTTCCGCAACGGGACGCTCGTGTCCGGCCAGCGCGCTCATCGTAAGAAGGGTAGAACGCGTCGATGTCAACCCTGCCGGCAGGGTGAGCGGGGATCGTCACTCGCGCTCGAGCGGCGC
>JBOGDG010000442.1:0-3380 GCA_050701655.1 Micromonosporaceae bacterium | reverse complement strand
GGCCGAGGCCGACCGGGACCGGCGCCGCAGCCAGCGCCGCCGGCAGGCTGCCGAGAAGGCGGTCGCCGACGCCCGCCGACGCCTCCGCTAGCCGCACCACCCAGCCGGCCCGGCTCCCGCGTCACGTCGTCCGGCGCCAAGTGCTCGGTCGCGGCCAGCAGCCCCGCCCGGTCGGCGGGGAACACCGTGTACGGCAGGTACGTCGCGGTCGGTCCCCGATATTCGGGTGCATGACCTGCGACGACGTTGGGTACGGCTGGATACGGGCCCGCGTGCCCCGGAGAGGAGCGCGCCATGGCCCGCATCGAGGAACAACTGCTCACCACCCTCAAGCGGGTCGTCCACGTTCTGAAACAGGTCGACGTACCGTTCGCGCTCGCGGGTGGCTTCGCCGTGTACGCCCGGGGCGGCACCTCCAGCGACCACGACGTGGACTTCCTGATCCGGCAGCGCGACGCCGACACCGCCCTGGACGCGCTGGGGCGGGCGGGGTTCCGTACCGAACGGCCGCCGGAGGACTGGCTGGTCAAGGTGTACGACGGCGGCCGGCTGGTCGACCTGATCTTCCGGCCGGTGGAGCGGCCGGTTACCGACGAGACCTTGGCGGTGGCCGACCCGATCCGGGTCGACTCGGTGCAGCTGCCGGTGATGCCGGCGACCGTGCTGATGATTCACAAGATGCTCACCTTCTCCCAGCACTACTGCGATTTCGCAAGGGCGTTGCCGATCGCCCGGTCCCTGCGGGAGCAGATCGACTGGCGGGAGGTACGCCGGGAGACCGCGCAGTCCCCGTACGCCGAAGCGTTCCTGTTCCTGCTGCACCGGCTGGGGCTGCTCAACGAGAACCACAACGGGGTACTGATCCGGGAGGCGGGATGAACTCTCCGGGAGGCGGGATGAACTCTCAGCCACACCACATGCAGCAACGCGAATACACCGAGACCGAGCTGCAGCAGCTGCTCGCCGAGGACCCGGGGATCGCCGAGCAGGGCATCACCGTGATCGTGCGCGGCGACACCCTGGTGCTCTGCGGTGAGGTGGAGAGCGGCGAACGCCGGGATCACATCGTGCAGCTGGTCGCCGAGCGGTTCCCGGACGCGCGCGTCGAATCCGACATCGGCGTGACCAGGACCCAGCCGCCGGAGGAAGTGGAGAAGCTGCAGTGATACGGATCGCCGCTGTCGCCGACGTACACATGGACACCGATGTGCTGGGGCGGTTCCGTCCCGCGCTCGAGCGGCTGCCGGACGTGGCCGACGTACTGCTGTTGGGCGGTGACCTGACCCGGCACGGCAGCTCGCCGGAGGCCGAGTGCGTGGCGCAGGAGTTCGGGGACCTCGGGGTACCGGTGGTGGCGGTGCTGGGCAACCACGACTACCACTGCGACCAGGTGGACGAGGTGGTCGAGGTGCTCACCAGCGCCGGCATCCGGGTGCTGGAAGGCACCGGCATCACCGTGGAGTGCGGCGACACCCGACTCGGGATCGCCGGCGCGAAGGGCTTCGGAGGCGGGTTCGCCGGGCGCTGCGCCAGCGAGTTCGGGGAGCCGGAGACCAAGGCGTTCATCCGGCACACCCGGGTCGTGGCCGACCAGCTGGGCCAGGTACTGCGGAGGCTGGACTGCGACGTACGGGTGGCGCTGACGCACTACTCGCCGGTGCCGGACACCCTGGTCGGGGAGCCGCTGGAGATCTACCCGTTCCTCGGCTCGCACCTGCTGGCGCAGGCGATCGACTCGGCGCCGACGGCGCTCGCCGTACACGGCCACGCCCACCACGGCACCGAGCGCGGGATGACGCCGGGAGGCGTACGGGTCCGGAACGTGGCGCACCCGGTGATCAAGCAGGCGTACAGCGTGTTCGAACTCAACCACACACCGGTGGCGCGAGAATCGGAGCAGCTCACCGCCGTGCCGTGAGCCGCGGCCAGCCGGCGGCTCAGCGCAGTACGGTGACCGTGGCGCGCTGCGGTGGCACCGGCCAGACTGCGGGCTCGTCGTCGTCCGTGGACACCCCGAGCAGATCGGCGACCCCCAGCACCCCGAACAGCCGTGCCACGAACCGGTTCGGGTTGACCACCACCAGCTCCACGCACAGGTCACGCGCGATCCGGTGCGCCACCACGAGCGTGCCGATCCCGGTGGAGTCCAGCAGTGTGATGGCGGCGACGTCGATGGTGATCGTCGCGGGGTTGCGGTGGCAGAGGATCTCGTTGATCGCCTCCCGGAGTTCCGGTGCGGTTGCGCAGTCCACTTCTCCGGAGAGAGTCAGCTGCACACATCTGTCGCCCAGCTCGGAAGTATTGATCAACAACGGCATCTACGGCCTCCCACGGCGCTCACGGCAACGTGCTCCGGGTAGGTGGGGCGGCGGCTCCGGAAGGGCAGGACGCGACCCCGGTCTCGCGGGTAAGTGGTGACAGACTAACGGTGCAACACGGTCTGTGCCTACCCCATGTCGCACAGTTACTCTGCGCAATGGCGTCGGCGCGACACCGGGACGACGCTCCCACCGGGCGTCATCTACCCTTCATCCCTGCTCAAGCCAGCGGAAAGGTGCCCAGCATCGTGGCAACGGCTCGGTCCGGCAAGTTACTCCGCGTGCACAGAGTTGGCCGGATCTGGCTCCTCGCGCTCGTCGGGTACCTGCTGCTGAGCGCGGGCTGGGCGCTCGCGTTGCCGACCAATGCGACCTACGACGAAGAGGATCACGCGATCCGGGCGTACGCGGTCGCCAGCGGCCAGGTGTACGCCGACGGCGACGCGGTACGCGTACCGCGCAGCCTGCTGCCGGACGAGATCGACTGCACCTGGGAGCGGGGCAATCCGAAGTCGGCGGCGTGCCAACGGCCCATCTCGGACGAATCGCTGGCGCTGACCCCGTCCACCGCCGCGCGCTACTCCCCCGTCTACTACTTCCCCGTCGGGCTACCGCTGCTGATCAGCCCGAACCACACCGGCATCGTGCTGGCGCGGATCGTCTCCGGGCTGCTCTGTGGGTTGCTGCTGGCCTCGGCGTACGCGGTCGCGGCCTGGCTGCGGCGACCGCTGCTGCTGGCCGGGCTGGCGCTCGCGAACACCCCGATGCTGTTCAACCTGGCCGGGGCGGTCAACCCGAACGGGCTGGAGATCGCCGCCGGCACCTCACTCTGGGTAGCCCTGCTGGGGCTGCTACTCGCCGAGGAGACCGCACCCCGGATCGGGATCGGCGGCGACCGGGCCATCCGGCGGCTGGTGCTGCTCGCCGCGATCTCCGCCGCGCTGCTCATCACGGTGCGTCAGCTCGGTCCGCTGCTGTTGGCGATCTCCGCGCTCTGCTGCGTACTGCTGGCCCGCAGCGGCCGGCTCCGCGCCCTGCGCCGGCGGCGGGACGTACGCCGGC
>JBOGDG010000441.1:0-3382 GCA_050701655.1 Micromonosporaceae bacterium | reverse complement strand
CCTTGGTAGGGGTGCAATGCGTGGGCGGCGGGGGCCATCCCGCCGCCCACGCCTCGTGTCATTCGCTGTCGTCCGCTGGTTCAGCCGGCTCGTACCCGCGATCTCCGACCACCGGGCACAGCGGCTCACCGTCGGCGTGTGACCACCCCGGCCGCGTACCCCACGCGGGATTCCACGACCTCGGAGGACGCCGTACTGCAGGCTCGCCACACTCGGGGCACTGCCTCCGGCGGGTCACGTCTCCACACCCCGGTGATAACGGCACCTCTGGCCCTCATGGGCGACCTGGCGCACCGGCTGCGGCCAGGCCGATGCGCGCTCAGCGCGCCGGTGATCCGCCCGGCAGATCGGACACGGCGCTGTGGGGCCTGGCGCACGCCGGCTCACCGGGACTCGCCCCCTCGACGAGTCCCGGCAGGCTCGACGTACACCTGCCACTCCGGGTACGCCGCACGAATGTCGGCGACCAGGTTCCCGACCGCCTGCGCGTCCAGACCGCGGTAACGCCGACGCCCGCCATCTGGGCGGTACGCCGTCACTTTGTAGGTCGCGTCCGGGTCGGACCCGACCAGCTCGACATCCTCAACGGTCACGGTCATGGCGATCACCACCGCCCCGCCGGAGTCGGCCGGAACCGCTCGGCAGCCGCGAACTCCGCCGGCGACAGCGCGTCCTCGCCAAGCAGCGCTACCACCCGTTGTGGCGTGGCCAGCGCACCGCGGATCACCGCGCTGCCGTCGGCCGTCCAGACATCGATCACGCCGCTCGGGTCCACGCGCACCCGCCAGCCTTCGGCCGGCTTGGCGATCTCGTACCCGCCAAGAACACCGTCCGGGTAGGCCACAGCCCGCAACAATCGCGCCAGCTCGCGAGCGCATCCCGCGCCCGCCATCACCGTCGTTGCCATCTCACACCACCGTTTCCGCGGTGCGCGAGAGCACCTTGTCCGCTACGGCGTGCAGCTCCTCGGCGGCATCACCGTTGAGGGATTCGATGGCCACCAGCGCGGCGAACGCCACGTCCGCCAGCTCGGCGGCCACGTCGGCGTACGAGTGCGTGTAGCCCTTGCGCGGGTTCTGGCCCGTCACTCCGATCCAGGCGGCCGCGGCCTCGCCGGACTCCTCGACCACCTTGAGTACGCGCAGTCCCAGATCCTCGCGGCTGGCGCCGTTGTGCTCGTCGAGCCAGCTCGCCGCCGCCCGTACCGCATCGCCCAGCAGCTCGCCATCGCGGCGCTGGGTCGGGAAGATCGCGGTCATGCCGGCGCCTCCCCCCAGTCGGTGGGCGGACCGACCAGGCTCACCGCGAGCGACACGATCACCGCCAACTGCGCCGTGATCACGCTCCACCGAGCCCGCCGGACCCGCGCCGCCGCCGCAGGGCAGCCCGGCCGATCCAACGCATCGGTCTCCGCGGCCAGCAACGCCAGCTCCGCGGCGATCACCGGCGTCTCGTACGCCAGAGCCGTCAACTCAGCCCGGCTCGGCTCTTCGTCGCCGGCGAGAGCCAACGCACCTACGCTGTTACGTGGCATCACCCGCTCCTTTCGTGTGGGGTCCAGATGCCGAACAGCCCCGGCAGAGCTGCAATCTCTGCCGGGGCCTCTTCGCACCGCCTACCCGGCGGCCACCACACGGCCCGCACAGCGGGCTGCATCGAGGCAGTCAGGGCGACGTGCTCACGCTGGGATCTGGGCGGGCCCGGCAACGTCGTACGTCGACGCTCCCAGCGCCTCACAACACGCTGATGCCCTGGGTCCTCCGGGCCAGCTACGGTGAGCAAGTGCTGACAGTTGGTGTTGACCTCGCAGCTGACGAGAGCAACACCGCAGTTGCGTCGATTCGGTGGTCAGATGGAACGGCCGCCGTCGAAGACCTGATCACACGCGCAGACGACGACGCCGTGTTGGCCGCCATCCGCACGGCCGACAAGGCCGGAATTGACTGCCCGCTGGGCTGGCCAGTTCCGTTTGTGGACTTCGTCGCTGCTCATCACGCCAGCCAGTTTGTCGCGCCGTCCGATGTCACCGGTCGAGACTGGCGCAGGACGCTAGCGCTTCGCCAGACCGACCTGGTCGTACACGATGTCGTAGGTTTGTGGCCGCTAAGCGTGGCTGCTGATCGGATCGCGCACACCGCCATGCGATGCGCCGGCCTCCTAGCTCATTTGGCCGCCCACGGGCGGCCGGTTGAGCGGTCCGGCACGGGCGTTGTCGTCGAGGTGTATCCAGCGGCATCGTTGAAACGGTGGGAGCTGCCCCACAACGGCTACAAGGGGTCTTCCAAAAGAGAACGGCTGCAGGACGTGGTCGATGCACTGACCGCAGCCGCTGAATGGCTCGTGCTCGGTCAGTTCGAGGAAGCGTGCCGGCGCTCGGATGACGCAGTTGACGCCGTTATAGCTGCGCTCACCGCGCGTGCTGCTGCATTGGGAAAGACCGATCGCCCTTCGAAGGAGCACGCCGTGGCCGCAGCCACGGAAGGTTGGATCGCCATACCTGCCAGCGCGCTTAGCGCTCTGCGCTGATTACGCGCGGCCCAAGATCCTCGCGGCCCACCCCGGCGGTCGTATCAGTAGGGGCTCCTGGCTCTTGCGTCGTACAAGGCCCACCCTGCGGCGGTCATATCCACCGTGATCCTCGTGGCGTAGTGCAAGGTCGACGTGTTTGCCTCGATCCGCTGGTGAGTCACCCGTGCGTTCCCGCCAATCTCGGCCCGTTCCGAAACCGAGATCGTCGCCCAGAAGTCGCCGTGAGCGATGCCGCTGCACGCCTTCCATATGACGACCGCCAGAGTGGCACCAACATCGGTCCTATCACCAGCAGCTTTAAGAATCTCTCCCCACCCACTCCAGGTCGTTGCCTCCCGCGGGTCGAGTCCGCGGGCCGCCGCGAGGGTACGCAGATCAGCCAGACGGTCCTGAAGGGTCCGCCGCGGCGTGTGTCCCATGACCGTTTGAATACTGTTGGAGTTGCGACAGTCGAGCGCGGCAAGCTGCAGGCGACGAAGGATACGCGGCGTCCTCGTTCTGGGAGCCAGCAGCCATACCGCGGTGGCGGCGTTCTCTAGCGCGGCGCGAAGCACCGTGTACGGGGCATACATGTGCACGATCCGCGCGTCGGCTATCAGCGACCGCAAGCAGTGGAGATGGTCGACGGCGTGACTGAGCGAGTTCCACGCGGCGTGGCTTAGTTGGTACGGGTCGGTGTACCGGTCATCACCCACCAGCGCACTGCGTGGCGCCAGGGACTCGCGGGCTCCGCTGGGGTCGACTCTTGCAAGCCAGCCGTCCAGCGGTTTCAGCGCGCTAAGCAGTTGCGCTAGGTGCTGGTCCTTTTCATTCACGGAGCGCACCGTACGGTGCGCTGTTGCCGGCGTACAGC
>JBOGDG010000440.1:0-3392 GCA_050701655.1 Micromonosporaceae bacterium | reverse complement strand
CCGATCGACATCGAGACCGGCCGCAGCCTGAGCCCCGCGGTGCTGCCCGGCTGGGGCGACGTCGCGATCCGCGACCACTTCACCGACCGGTTCCCGGTCCCGGTGTTCGTCGAGAACGACGTCAACGTGCTCGCGCTCGCCGAACACCGCCGGCACCCCGACAGCGACGACATCCTCGTGATCAAGGCCTCCACCGGGATCGGCGCCGCCATCATCGGCGGCGGCCAGCTGCAGCGCGGCGCGCTCGGCGCGTCCGGCGAGCTCGGACACGCCAAGGTCAGCACCGGTACGGGCGCGATCTGCCGCTGCGGCGACCGGGACTGCCTGGAGGCGTACGCCGCCGGCTGGGCGCTCCGGCAGCGCCTCCAGGCGGCCGGCCGCTCCGTAAACGACGCCCGCGACATCGCCGAGCTGGTACGCGCCGGAGACCCCGAAGCGGTACGCCTGGTACGCGACGCCGGCCGCCACCTCGGAGAAGTGCTCGCGGTCGCGGTCAACCTGCTGAACCCGAGCCTGATCGTGATCGGCGGCGACCTGGCGCACGCGTACGACACGCTGGTCGCCGGCGTACGGGAGCTGGTCTACCAGCGCTCCAGCGCCATCACCACCCGCAGCCTCCGAATCATCCCCAGCGAACTAGACGAGCAAGCCGGCTTCCTAGCCTGCGCCTGGATGACCCTGGACAACATCCTCTCCCCCGCCGCCATCAACACCCACCTGCTCCGTCCCCCCGCGCGGTAGCCGGGGAGGCTATTGGCGGCCGCTGGCTAGGCGGCCTCGGCGGGAGAGGGAGTCGACGATTACCGCGATCAGGAGGACGGCTGCTGTGATCATGAAGCGTTCCGGGGAGCCGAGCTGCAGCAGCAGGATGCCGGAGGTGATCGAGCCGATCACCAGGCTGCCGAGCAGCGCGGCGTACGTGCTACCCCGGCCACCGAACAGGCTGGTGCCGCCGATAACCGCCGCCGCGATCGCCAGCAGCAGTACGTCGCTGCCGCCGGACTGCTGTCCCACGGAGTACGACCGGGACGCGAACAGGATGCCGCCGACCGCGGCCAGCGCCGAGGTGAGCGCGAACACCGAGATCCGGATCCGGTCCACGTTGAGGCCGGCGCGGCGGGACGCCTCGACGTTGCCGCCGATGGCGAAGATGCCGCGGCCGTACCGGGTGCGGCGCAGCAGCTGATCGAAGCCGACCACCAGCGCGACCAGGATCACCAGCGCCAGCGGCACACCGCGCCACGCGTTCAGCACCAGTACGGTGGCGGCCACCCCGGCGGTCAGCATTCCGGCGCGCAGCACCACCTGGCTGGTGGGGCGCAGCGGCAACCCGGCGGCTCGGCGGCGCCGCTGATCCAGCAGTACGGCACCCAGGTAGCCGGCCACGGGCAACGCCCCCAGCGCCCACCCCGAGGCGGGGGTCAGGCTGAGGTGGGTCAGCTGCGCCACGAACCCGTCGTACGGGAAGTTGATCGTGCCCTCGGTGCCGAGCACGTACAGCTGAAGGCCCTGCCAGCCGATCAGCCCGGCGAGCGTCACCACGAACGACGGCACTCCGATCTTGGTCACGATCACGCCGTGCAGTACGCCGATCAGGGCGCAGCTCAGCACCACCGCGAGGATCCCGACCATGTCGGAGAGGCCACTGCGTACGGTCAGCGCGGCGAGCATCGCCCCGGCCAGACCGGAGACCGAGCCGACCGACAGGTCGATCTCGCCGAGCAGCAGGACCAGCACGACGCCCACCGAGATCGCCCCGGCGGCGGCGATCTGGAGCGTCAGGTTGTAGAGGTTCTGCGGGGTGAGGAAGGCGCTGTTCAGGCTCTGGAAGACGATCCAGATCACCACCAGCCCGACCACCACCGGAAGCGATCCCAGCTCGCCGCCGCGCAGTCGCTTGCCGAGGGCGCGGATGCCGAACGGGCGTTGCCCGACCGGCTCGACCGCGGCACCGGAGGTCACCGCCAGGACCGGCTCGCCAGCGGCGCTCTTCACGGCACTCATTCTCCCGCCTCCGATGCACTGGTACGAGCCTTTCGCCGGGTCACCGCGTTCTCCGACGCGCCGGTGATCGCCTGCACGATCGCCTCCTGCGTCGCCTCGCCGATCCGGAAGTCGCCGGCGTTGCGCCCCAACCGCAGCACCGCCACCCGGTCCGCGACCGCCTTGACGTCGGCGAGGTTGTGGCTGATCAGGATCACGCCGAGCCCCCGGTCCCGGAGCCGCTCGATCAGGTCGAGCACCTGCGCAGTCTGCGCCACCCCGAGCGCGGCGGTCGGCTCGTCGAGCATCACCACCTTCGGCTCGCCGAGCAGCGAACGGGCGATCGCGACCGACTGCCGCTGCCCGCCGGAGAGCGCCGCGACCGGTATCCGCACGCTGGGCAGGCGTACCGAGAGGCTGTCGAGCAGCTCGCTGGCCATCCGCTCCATCGCGATCTCGTCCAGTACGCCGTACCGGGCCGCCTCGTTGCCGAGGAACAGGTTGCCGACCACGTCCAGGTTGTCGCAGAGCGACAGGTCCTGGTAGACGGTCGCGATACCGAGCGCGGTGGCGTCGTGCGGCTTGTGGATGGCGACCCGCTGTCCTTCCCAGCGGATCTCGCCGTCGTCGGCCGGGTTCACCCCCGCGATCACCTTCACCAGGGTGGATTTGCCGGCGCCGTTGTCGCCCACCAGCGCGACCACCTCACCGGCGTTGACCTCCAACTCGGCGTCCGCGAGCGCCTGCACCGCGCCGAACCGTTTCGATATCCCGGACAGTGACAGCACAGGTGTGGTCACGAGCACCTCCTGGGTCATGGGTACGTCAGCCCGTACCCGAGCGGGAACAGCGGCGTCTTGCCGTCCCCGTCGTTGATCGGCTCCTGCGTGACCGAGGACGGCCACGTGACGGGGAGCGTCCCGGTGAAGTCGTGATCGCCGAACAGCACGTCGGTCATCCCTTCGCCTTCGGACCCCGGCAGCCATGCCGCCACGAACGCGTCCGACGTACCGAGGGCTTCGTTGATCATCAGCGGCCGCCCCGATACCAGGATCGCAATACACACCGTCGTCTTGGCGCAGATGTCCTCCAGCTGTGCCAGGTTGTCGGCGCCGAGCGCGAGGGTGGCGCTGTCGCCCTGCCCTTCGGCGTACGGCGTCTCGCCTCCCACCCAGATCCCGATGTCTCCGCTGAACGGCCGCTTGGTACGGGTGCCCACGTGCTGGAGCTGCACGTTCGTGCCGGCGGTCGCCTTCTGCATCGCCTCCCAGAACGTGGTGCCCACCGTGGTGTCGCCGCTGCCGCCCTGCCAGGTGATCGACCAGCCACCCATCTGGTAGCCGAGGTTGTCGGCGGTCTTGCCGCCCACCACGATCTTCTGGCCACCGGTACGGGACAGCGGCAGCACG
>JBOGDG010000439.1:0-3393 GCA_050701655.1 Micromonosporaceae bacterium | reverse complement strand
GGCTGCTGGACGCGCTCGGCGGGCATCGCGTCGTCGGGGTGGCACTGCCGGTCGGCGTACCGGGGCCGGAGGTGCTGGAGCTGCCGCTGCCGCAGATCCTCGCGTCGCACCCGCTGATCCACACCGCCGAGGCGGAGCTGTACCGCGACGCGCTCGCCACCGCCGCGGCGGCCGCCCTGGCGCTGCTCGCCGAGCGCTGACCCGGACGATGTTGTCGCAGGTCACGGCGTTACCACGAGCATTTCACCGGCGCTGAACCGTACCCTCGGAGCTGGCCCGCATACCGCACCCGGTGCGGGCTCTGGCAGCACCACCGACGAGGACCACGAGAGAGGCGATGGAGACGCGCGATCAGCGCACCGCGACCCGGCGCAGGCAGTTCGCGCGTACCGCCTGGGCGAGGTTGCGGGCGCAGGCCGACCGCCGTGCCGGCGAGCCGTACGGCCCGGAGGAGGAGCCGGACGCGCCGGCCACGTACCGGGCGATGGATCTGGCGCTGCGGGTCGGTGAGCTGCTGCTGGCCAGCGGCGAGGGCAACGAGACCGTCAGCGAGGCGATGCGCAGTCTGTCGGTGGCGTACGGGCTGCCCCGTACGGAGGCGACGGTCACCTTCACCGCCATTTCGCTGTCCTGCCAGCCAGGCCACGGCGCCGCCCCGGTCACCGGCGAACGGGTGGTACGCCGCCGCTCCCCCGACTACTCCCGGCTGGTCGCCACCCATCAGCTGGTCGGCGACGCCGCACTCGGGCTGCTCGAGCTGGACGAGGCGTTCGACCGGCTGCGCGCCATCAAGTACGGCCAGTCCCGCTACCCGGGCTGGGTGGTGGCGCTGTCGTTGCCGCTGCTGGCGGCCTCGGCGGCCGTACTGACCGGCGGTGGCGCGCTGGTGGCGGCGATCGCGTTCGTCTCCGCCGTGGTCGCCGAGCGCACCACCGTAGTGCTGGCCCGGCGCGGCATCGCCGAGTTCTACCAGTACGCCACCGCCGCGATGATCGGCTCCGCGACCGGGATCGGGCTGATCGCCACCGGGGTCTCGCTGCCTGCCTCGGCGGTGGTCACCGGCTCCATCATGGCGCTGCTGCCGGGGCGTCCGCTGGTGGCCAGCGTGCAGGACGGCATCACCGGCGCGTTCGTCAGCTCCGGCGCCCGGCTGCTGGAGGTGTTCTTCATCGTCGCGGCGATCGTCTCCGGCGTCGGCCTGACGGTGTACGCCGCCACCCGGCTCGGGGTCACCCTGCCGCTGGGTGCGCTGCCGCACATCGCGGTGTCGTTGCAGCCCGCGCAGCTGCTCGCCGCGATCGGGATCTCGGTGACGTTCGCGATGTCGCTGCTGGCGCCGATGCGGGCGGTGCTCGCCTCCGCCGCCGGCGGCGGGCTGATCTGGATGGCGTACGTGCTGCTGCGCGCCAACGACGTACCGGCGGTGATGGCGTCGGGCATGGCCGCGGCGGCGATCGGGCTGCTGGCGCACCTGCTGGCGTGGTGGCAGCGCAGCCCGTCACTGCCGTACGTGGTCCCGGTGATCGGGCCGCTGCTGCCCGGCACGCTGCTCTACCGCGGCCTGGTCGAGCTCAACCTGGGGGACGTGAACCAGGGGCTGCTCAACCTGTCGCAGGCGATCGCGGTGGCGTTGGCGCTCGGTGTCGGGATCAATCTCGGCGGCGAGCTGGTGCGCAGCCTGCGCGGCAACGGCACGGTCGGCACCAGCCCGCGCAACCGCCCCGCCGCCCGCCGTACCCGCGGCTACTAGGGCCTGGCGTGGTACCACTGGACGATGCCGCTCGCAGACCGTACGACCGGGGATGTCGCCGTGTGGATCGCCGGCTCCGGGGCGGTCACCGTACTCACCGGCGCCGGGATCTCCACCGACTCCGGGATCCCCGACTTCCGCGGCCCGTCCGGGGTGTGGACCCGCGACCCGGAGGCGGCGAAGCTGGTCACCCTCGACGCGTACGTCTCCGACCCCGCCGTACGCCGCCGCGCATGGCAGTCCCGGCGGGACCACCCCGCCTGGCACGCCACCCCGAACGCCGCCCACCGGGCACTCGCCGCGCTGGCTGACGCCGGTCGGCTGCGTGCCCTCATCACTCAGAACATCGACGGGCTGCACCAGCGGGCCGGCTCCACGGACGTGATCGAGTTGCACGGCACGATCCACGAGGTCGGCTGCCTGAGCTGCGACGATCGGCGCCCGATGCGGGAGGCGCTGGACCGGGTCGCCGCCGGTGAACCGGACCCGGCGTGCACCCTCTGCGGCGGCATCCTCAAGTCGGCGACGATCTCGTTCGGCCAGGCACTCGATCCGTCGGTGCTGCGGCGCGCCGTGGCGGCCGCCTCCGAGTGCGATCTGTTCCTCGCCGTCGGCACCTCGCTCACCGTCCAGCCCGCCGCCGGCCTGGTGGAGATCGCCCAGCACTCCGGCGCCCGGATCGTCATCGTCAACGCCCAACCAACCCCGTACGACCCCCTCGCCGCCGCCGTCATCCGCGACCCCATCAGCGAAGCCCTCCCCGCCCTGATCCCCTGATCAGGGCGGCCGTCGTCGCCGCCCGCGGACTTGTCGATCAGGCATGGGGCGCGTGCAGCGCCGAGCGCCGCTAACGGGCGGCACAGCACCCCACGCCTGTTCGTCTACCGGCTACGCCGGGGCCGACTCCGGGGCGGCGGCGTAGGTGAGAGCGTCGACGAGCGCTACCCAGGAGGCTTCAACCACGTTTTCGTGTACGCCGACCGTGGTCCACTCGCGGTGCTTGTCCGACGACTCGACGAGCACCCGGGTGACGGCGCCGGTGCCGTGTGAGCCTTCCAGGATCCGCACCTTGTAGTCGACCAGCTCGACGTCGGCGAGCCGCGGGTAGTGGCGTACCAGCGCCTGGCGTAGCGCGGAGTCCAGCGCGTTGACCGGGCCGTTGCCCTCGGCGGTGGCGATCACGCGTTCGCCGCGGACGCGTACCTTCACGGTGGCCTCGCTGACCATCGCGCCGTCTTCCCGGTGCTCCACGATCACCCGGTACGACTCCAGAGTGAACGGCCTGGTCACGCCGCCGTTGAGCTCACCGCGTACCAGCAGCTCGAAGGACGCGTCGGCGGCCTCGAACGACCAGCCGGCCGCTTCCAGGTCCTTCACCCGGGAGGTGACCCGGGACAGCGCCTCCGGACGGCCGGCCAGGTCCACGCCGAGCTCGCGGCTCTTGAGCTCGACACTGGCCCGGCCGGCCATCTCGGTGACCAGGATGCGCATCTCGTTCCCGACGGTGGCCGGATCCACGTGGTTGTAGAGATCCGGGTCCACCTTGATCGCGCTCGCGTGCAGCCCCGCCTTGTGAGCGAATGCCGAGTGCCCGACGTAAGCCTGGTGGGTGTCGGGTGCGAGGTTCGCGATCTCCGCGATGG
>JBOGDG010000438.1:0-3399 GCA_050701655.1 Micromonosporaceae bacterium | reverse complement strand
GGTCTGGGCTGGGACGGCGCCGCGCCGGCGCGTCCGGCGTACGGCTCCCCGGTGTCCGGCACCGAGACCGGCGCGTTCCACCGGATCGAGAAGCTGGAACGGGAGCTGGTGGAGCTGCGCTCCGTGCTCGGCGGCGTACCCGCCAACGGCCAGCGCCCCGCCGCTGCCGCGCCCCCGGGTGTGCGCGCCCCGCAACCCGTGGCGCCTCGGATCGCGGCACCCGCGGCCGGGTACGCCACACCGCCCGCTCGCCCGCCCGGTGCGGTACGCGAACCGGACCCGACCAAGATCGCGCCGCCACAGATGGCCGCCAACGGCGGTGTCCGGGGCGTGGCGACCGTACCGGTGAAAGAGCCCGATCCGACATCCCAGGCCGCGCCGGTACGCCCGCCGCCCGGCGACCAGCGTCGGCCCCCGCCCGAGCTGTCGATTGTGCTGAAGCGGGGCTCGGAGATCACCGGCGTCGGGGTGCTGTTCGCCTTTGTCTGCTGGGGGATCTGGTCGGTCGCCAACCCCCGCGACGGCTTCCTCGACCGGTTCCTGATCTTCCTGTTCGTGCTGGTGATCGGGGCCGGGGTGTTCGTACTGGCGAGGCTGGTGGGCCGGTTCCTCTGGGAGCGGCTGATGGGCCGGGTACGCCGCAACGCCCGCGGCGCGCACACCCTCACCGCCGCGTACCTGGCCGCCGCCGGGCTCGGCTTCCTCGGCCAGACCCCGTGGGTCGTCGACCTCTGGGCCTGGCTCAAGACCCTGGTCTAGCCGATCGCCCGTTCGACGCCCGGTTCGACGCCCGGTTCGACGCCCGGTTCGACGCCAAGGAGGTTTGTGGTCGTTCTGCGGTCTCTCAACGCGGATGACAGACGCGGATGACAGCAAGATGGCCACAGAACCAGGCACAACCTCGAGCAAGCTGACGAGGGCTCAGCCTCGGGGCGCGAAGACGCAGAACTCGTTGCCTTCGGGGTCGGCGTACACGTGCCAGCCGACCGCGCCGTCCGGCTCCCGCAGCACTCGGGCGCCGAGCCTGCCGAGCCGGTCGTGGTCGGTGGACTCGACGTCCCAGTGGATCCGGTTCTTGACCGTCTTCGGCTCTGGGACCTCGAGGAAGAGCAGCTCTTCGAACGGCGTATCAGGGATGTCGGCGACTCCCCACGAGCCGGCCCGATAGCGTCGTGGCTCCCGCCCGCCCAGCACCTCGTGCCACCACCGCGCCTGCTGCTGCGCGTCGTCAGCGTCCACCACCAGCGCGAGAAACCGCCGGTGCGGCGGACGCTGCCGTACGAACGCGCAGAACTCACCGCCCTCCGGATCGGCCATCACCGTCCAGCGGATCTCGTCGTCCGGCTCACGCAGCACCGTGGCGCCGGCCGCGAGCAGCTCCGCGACATCGCCCACGGGTACGTCCAGATGCACCCGGTGTTTGACGGTCTTCGGCTCCGGCACGGTGTTGATCCAGATCCGCTCCTCGGACACGTCCCCGTCGAGCTGCGCGTCCCCGTCGTCGTGATCCACCAGCCGCAGGCTCAGTGCCGTACCCCAGAAATCCCCGAGCCGGTGCGCGTCGGATGCGTCGATACACAGATCCTTGAACCGTGCGACCGCCATGATCGGCACCCTAATCGGCTCGACGCCAGACGTCGCGTGGGCCAGCACCCTGGGAAGGCGCGAACCGAGACGCCGGGTGTCGCCATCAGGACAGTCGGCTACGGATAGCGATCTCTCGCTCATACGCTGTGGCCCTCCGCATCCCCCAATCTCGGGTGGCGATATGAGCGAGCAGGTCACTGGTACGCCCACGATGTCGGACTCGGCCGAAGCAATGCCCGACACAGGAGTGCGGACCAGTCGCGACGCGGTGGCTCCACCGCCCCGCAGCGGAGCGACCAAGCCGAAGTGGGAACTGGATGCACGGGAGCGGGTGCGGTCATCGATTCGCCGCTTCAGCAAGCCCTTGGCTGACCTGGTCAGTCGGGACGCCAACGAGGGAGACACCCGCCTCCTGGTGACGGACTTCCTGTGCGAGGGCCTCGGCTACGACAAGTACGAGGACCTTACGACGGAGTACCAGGTCAAGGGGGAATTCGCCGACTACGGGATCCGTGTGGACAAGCAGTTGGTCGCCTTCATCGAGGTCAAACGATGCACACAGAAGTTGGGTGTGAGGCACCTCCGCCAGGTGCAGATGTACGCCGTCAACGAGGGCATCGAGTGGATGATCCTAACCAATGGGCAGGTGTGGCAGGCGCATCACCTCACCGGTGGCCTGCCCGTAGTCATCGACCAGGCGTTGGAGGTCGATCTGCTCGGCGACGGTTCGCTCGCGTACAAGGCTGACGTGCTCTTCCACCTGTCAAAAGTGGCACTGAAGCGGCGTCTGCTGGACGAGATGTGGAAGGCGAAGGCGGCGACGTCTCCGAGAGCATTAACGGGGGCACTGATGTCGGAGCCGGTGCTTGAGTCGCTGCGCAAGGAGCTGCGTCGGCAGACTGGCCACAATGCCGAGGTCGATAAGCTGCGCCAGGTGCTGCGGGAAGAGGTTCTGCACGCAGAGGTTCTGTAGCTCGGTCAGCGGGGCCCTGATGGGCAAGCCAACCGGCCCGCTAATGGCCCACGCGCCCCGGCCTGTCACACGGATCAAAGCGCACCGCCCTCGCAGGCCAACACACGAAGTGCGCGACCTACCGCCCGGCCGAACCCTCATCGACGGGCCGCAGGTATCGGTCCAGATCCGGGCTCCCCGATAAGGGCCATCGCCGTCGCTGTCGTACTGCGGCTCATCGAACTTGACCCAATACTCCAGCTCACCTGGTCTGGCATGAGGATCTCGTACAAGTTCCGGAGCCCCAACCACATCGATGACACCCAGGAACTCCGCGGCCCACGGGCCATCCCACTCAGGATCCTGAATCACCCGCACTCGACTACCGGCTGCCAGGGCACCAGGCGGCCGCTGCTGGCTCAGGGGCCGCCCCAGGATCTGTTCGACGGCATGCCGGTCACCATCGGCTCGCGGATCAGGCTCTGCACCAACTGGCATAGCCCGGATCATGCCCGATGCTCTCGCGGTTCAGTGGGTTCGAGTGCCCAGGACGGCAGCCACCGGCGGCTGGTCGGTGTGCCCAGGTCCGGCGAAACCGTCGCTGACCTGGGCCTTTGTGGTTGGAGCGGACGACGGGAATCGAACCCGCGTAGCCAGTTTGGAAGATCGTCCGAAGCACCCGACGAACCGGACAGACCACCCCAGGTGTACGCGGCTGCGTAGTCCCTCGTGCCCGTTCGTGACCGCCAGGGGACCGGTCTACTGGCCCGCTAATGGCCCGAAGCCCCGCTGCCTACCTGCCATCCCGTCTGCCGTCGACCCACCCCACGGGGAGCGGGCCAGCCCCCAGGGTGTCCAGG
>JBOGDG010000437.1:0-3407 GCA_050701655.1 Micromonosporaceae bacterium | reverse complement strand
ACGTGGGCCTGGTCGGCGGTGAGGCTGGTCTGGTGGCTTATGTAGTCCAGCGAGATGTACCACATGCTGCCGAGCTGGAATCCCAGATAGGGCGCGTCACCACGGGGCACCGTGAGGATCATGACCTGGTCGTCGTCGAGGTCGTAGTGGCCGACCGAGGAGAACTGGGTGGTGAGCCCGCCGGGCGTGGACCGGGGCTCGGTCATCGTGTTCACCGGCAGCTTCAGGTAGTGCCACTCGGGGAAGGCCAGGAACGTCTTCAGCCGGTTGATGAGCAGCTTGCCGGCGACGCCGTACCGCTTGGTGAGGGTGTCTTTCGGGGTGGGCGGGGGTGTGGCGCCGATCCGGTCGACCCGCTGGATCCGGATGGTGCCCCGCTGCTCGCGGCTCCAGTCGCTGTACACCTCGCGTACCACGAGCATCGCGGAACCAGGGCCGAGCCGGAAGTAGTCCGGACCCGGCTCCCCCGGCCCGAAACGGAGCTCGAAGCGCCCGTCCTCGCCGATGGAGAACGCCCGGTCATCGAAGGCGGCGAGGCTGTCGGGTGAAGCGACCGGGGAGTAGTCGCCGTTCAGCACCTGGAAACTGAGGTCGGCGGTGCTGCCGCGCCGGCCGGTCACCACATACTCAGCGTCGTCGCGCAGGTAGGCGTGGAAGTAGAGGGTGTCGGGGTTGTCCAGACCCAACTTGGTGTACGGGCCGGTCGACTGCACGAAGTACGGGAAGTCCCTCTGGTACGCCCACGCCAACCGCAGCGAGGCCTGGATGCTGCCGGCGAGGTAGCCGTACCCCTCGATCAGGTCCTGTTCGGTCTGGATGTGGGGCGCGCCGGTGATGATCTTCTCGGCCTCGAGGACCGCGTCGGCGAACTGCTGGGTGAGCACCGGCGACTCCCTGGGTGGTCTGGAGTCTCACACTAGAACTCGTTCTAGGAAGTGGTCAACGGCTGGGCGTCGGCCCAGCGGTTCGCGATCAGCTTGAAGCTCGGGATGTCGTCGAGCGAGAGCATCGCCTCGTAGGTGCGCCGGTAGCCGATCCGGCTGATCCGCCAGGCGCTGTCGGCGCCGCGGCGATACTCGTCCTCGTAGAACGCGGAACCCTTGATCATGATCCGGTGCTGAGTGGAGATCACGGTGTCCTCGAAGCACCAGGTGCCCGAGGCGGTGTCGCCATCGATGTCGATCTCCGGCTGGCTGCAGAAATGCACGGTGATGACGTCCGGGCCCAGCTTCTTCCGCATGAACCCGACGATCGCGTCGCGCCCGTTGAGGGTCAGCGGCTCCCGGTACGCCTGCGTGCCGTACGCCGCGACGGCGTCCTCGGTGAACACGTCCGCGAACTCGTCCCACAGTTTCAGGTCGAGGGTACGTGCGTAGCGGTACTTCAGTCGGCGGATCTCTTCGAGCGCGATCAGGTCCACGTCCGACACCTCGTTCCCGGTCGACGGCGGCTGCGCCCAGCTTCCATCGCGACCGCGCGATGCGCAAGAACCTGTTCTAACTTTGACTCATGCGGCTCGTGTTGATCAGGCATTGGGCGCGCTGCGGCACGACACCTCCGCCCCGCCGGCCGGTCAGCGCAACCCGACAGGCCCTAGTCCGGGCGGGGTACGTCGCCGAAGGCGGCAACCGTACGGTCGGCGTACGCGCTGGCGTCCCCGTACGTCATCGGCCCGCCCCAGGTGCGCGGCAGCGGACCGGCGCCGGGCAGCACGCGCGCCACCACCGCGTCGAGTACGGTCTCCGCGTCGCCGACCCACAGGTGCTTCGCGCCGCCGACCCCGACCACCTCGGCCTGCGGGATCGCGGCGAACCTGCCTCGGGCCTCCTCCGGGCGCAGGTAGTCGTCGAACTCCGGCACCAGCGCGGTCACCGGCTTGCGGGACTCCGCCCATGTGGCCAGCTCCGCCGGCCCCGCGTGCCGCAGCGGCGGGGAGAGCAGGATCGCGCCTTCCACACCGGGGTCGGCGCCGTACTTCAGCGCCAGATCGGTACCGAACGACCACGCCAGCAGCCAGATCCGCGGCAGGTCGGCGTACTCGGCGTACTCGATGGCGGCGGCGACGTCGTACCGCTCGGCGTCGCCGTTGTCGAAGCTGCCCTCGCTGGTGCCCTGGACGCTTGACGTACCGCGGGTGTTGAACCGCAGTACGGCGAGCCCGGCCAGCGCCGGAAGCCGCCACGCCGCCTTGCGGAACACGTGGCTGTCCATCATCCCGCCGTGGGTCGGCAGCGGGTGCAGGCAGACCAGCGTCGCCACCGGATCCCGGTCTTCCGGCAACGCCAACTCGCCGATCAGCCGCAGCCCGTCGGCGGTGTGCAGCTCGATCTCCTCACGCCGCGCCGGGAGGATCGAGTTCGCCCGGATCGCCTGCTCAGTCACGGTACGGAGTCTCGCACGCCGCCGGCGCCCGGCGCGCCGCCACCCGAGACCAGCCCGCAGCTGCTGACCGGATCGTTCCGGCACCCGGCCGGATCATGCCTTACGCCGGCACCGCCGTACCGGCAGGCTGGACCGCATGAGTAGAGCACTGATCGTGATCGACCTACAGGAGTCCTTCCGGCAGCGACCGATCTGGACCGCCGTCAACCATCCCGACATCACCGAGCGGGTACGCCGGCTGGTCGACGCCGCGCGCACCGCCGGTGACCAGGTGATCTGGGTGCTGCACAGCGAGCCCGGCAGCGACACCCCCTTCGACCCGGCGAGCGGCCACGTACGGCTGATGGACGGGCTGGTCCCCGCCGACGGCGAGCCGGTCGTGACCAAGACCTCGGTGAACGCGTTCACCTCCACCAACCTGCAGCAGCTGCTCACCCGGCGCGGGATCCGCGACCTGACCGTCTGCGGCATCCAGACCGAGCAGTGCTGCGAGACCACCGCCCGGGTCGCGTCCGACATCGGATTCCGGGTCGACTTCGTGATGGACGCCACCGCCACGTTCCCGATCCCGCACCGCGACGCCCCCGCCGGGCGATCGGTCGAGGAGATCCTGGCCGACCCGCGTACGCTCTCCACCGACGCGATCGTGTCGCGTACGGAGTACATGCTGCACGGCCGGTTCGCGCGGATCCGTACCCTCGACGAGGTTGCCCCCGTGCTTGTGGCATCCTGACCAGATCATGACCCGGATCGTCTTCCTGCTCTCGCCGAATGTGCACCTGCTGGACCTCGCCGGCCCGGCGCAGGTGTTCTCCACCGCCGCCGACCTCGGCTGCGACTACCAGCAGCTGTACCTGGCGGAGCAGGAAGACGTACCGACCGCGCAGGGTGCGGTGGTACGGGCCGAAACCGACTGGCCCCAGCTGCACCCCGGCGACCTGCTCCTGGTGCCGGGCTGGCGGGCGTGGAATCTGAAACCCTCCAACGGGCCCGGCCCGCGCGGCATCGCGCTGCTGGCCGCGCAC
>JBOGDG010000436.1:0-3425 GCA_050701655.1 Micromonosporaceae bacterium | reverse complement strand
CGCCGAGGTGAAGATCGACCGGTCGTTCGTGATCGGGATGGCCTCCGACGACGACGACGCGTCGATCGTACGGTCGATCATCGAGCTGGCCGGGGCGCTCGGGCTGCGGGTGGTCGCCGAGGGCGTCGAGGACGAACGGACCTGGCGGCGGCTCGCCGCGCAGGGCTGCCACGTGGCGCAGGGCTGGTTCTACGCCCGCCCGATGCCGGCCGGTGAGCTGCCGGCCTGGCTCTCCCGCTACCGCCCGCCCCGGCTGCTGCGCACCGTACCCCGCGAGCGCGCCATCACCTGAACGAGTGTCGCCCGGTTTAACCTTTTAGCCCTGAATCAACCAATCTCAACGGAATGATTCGGTATTTGAGGAAAAGGCCCGCGCGGTTTTGCCATCCAAATTTTGATTAGTCAGAAATGTGCTGGCCCAGGGACTATTGCGCTTGTAGCACAATCCTGCTTCTGACTAGCCTGACCACTATTGTGATATTGGCAACATCAGAGCAAGTGGGCTCCACAAGGGAGTGAGCCATGAGAAAGCGCAGAGCACTGTTTGCGCCCGCTCTGGTCGGAGTGCTGCTGTTGGTTGTCTCGGCGTGCGCCCCGGCCGAGGAGGGCGGCGCGTTCAAGCCGGGTCCGCTGGGCGCGGTCACGGTGGCCTCCGGCGACGCCATCAAGATCGGCGCCATCCAGGCCATCAGCGGCGACACCGCGAGCCTCGGCGAAGACCAGGTACGGGCGATCGAGATCGCGATCGCGGACAAGGGCAAGCTGCTCGACCACGACGTCGAGCTGCAGTCCGAGGACGACGGGTGCAAGGCAGAGCAGGGCACCACGGCCGCCCAGAAGCTGGCCTCCGATGAGCAGATCGCCGGGGTCATCGGCACCAGCTGCTCCGGTGCCGCGGTCCCGGCGATGGAGATCCTGGCTGACGAGGGCATCGTGATGCTCTCCGGCTCCAACACCGCGCCGAACCTGACCTCCGACCTGGAGGGGACGAAGGGCGACGCCAACCAGAAGGGCTACTTCCGCACCGCCCACAACGACATCGTGCAGGGTCAGGCCGCGGCCACGTACGCGTTCGAGGAGCTGGGCGCGAAGAAGGCCGTCACGATCCACGACGGCGACCCGTACACCGAGGGACTGGCCAACGCCTTCGGCACGTCGTTCAAGGACCTGGGCGGAGAGATCGTGCTGGCCACGGCGATCAGCAAGGGTGACACCGACATGCGGCCCGTGCTGACCGAGGTGGCGGGGAAGAAGCCGGATGTGGTGTTCTTCCCGATCTTCCAGCCAGAGGCTGACTTCATCGTCAAGCAGGCGAAGGACTTCGCCGAGCTGAAGGACACGCAGAAGCTGTTCGGTGCCGACGGACTGCTCTCGGACACCTTCATCGTCATCTCGGCGACCGAGGGTATGTACTTCTCCGGGCCTGCCACGCCCACCGGTCCCGAGTACGAGGAGTTCGTCGGAAAGTACGAGGACAAGTTCGGAGAGAAGCCGATTCAGTCCTTCCACGCCCACGCGTACGACGCGACCAACATGCTTCTCGAGGCCATCGAGAAGGTGGCGGTCCAGGACGACGACGGCACCCTGCACATCGACCGGACGAAGCTGATGGACCAGCTCTACACGGTCAAGGGGTACAAGGGGCTGACCGGCACGCTGACCTGCGACGAGTTCGGCGACTGCGCGGACCCGGAGATCGACATCGTGCAGAACGGGGAACCGCAGAAGTCGCTCGACCAGGTGCGGGGGAACGTCAAGTTCAAGTTCAAGCCGGAGTGATCGGCTGAGCACCGGGAGTGCCCGCACCCGGCGGGTACTCCCGCCGCACCCGGGAGGGCCAGTGGCCATCGAGAGCCCCACGCCGAAAGGCCCACTCGCGACGAAACGCGCCTTCCAGCTGCCGCTGGTCGACGGCTTTCTGTGGCTGGTGCGGATCGCCGCCATCGTGGTGATCGTGGTGGGCGCGTACGGCAGCCTGACCAGCGCGCGGCTGAGCGGTCAGCAGTGGCGCGACCTGGTGGTGTTCGGGCTGGCGCAGGGCTCGGTGTACGCGTTGATCGCGCTCGGCTACACGATGGTGTACGGCGTGCTGCGCTTCATCAACTTCGCGCACGGCGAGGTGTTCATGATCGGGGCGCTGACCGGGTTCTTCGTCTCGGACGGGCTGGCCCGCACCTCCCTGTGGCTGGCGCAGCCGTTCGTCGCGCTGTTCATCGTGCTGATCTGCTGTATGACGGTCTCCGCGCTGGTGGCGCTGCTGCTGGAACGGGTGGCGTACCGGCCGCTGCGGGGGCTGCCGCGGCTGGTGCCGTTCATCACCGCGATCGGCGCGTCCTTCTTCCTGCAGTACACGATCGCGGGGCTGTTCGGCCGGGGCGTCAAGGCGTACCCCGATGTGCCGGTGCTCAGCGGGTCGTTCATGTTCCTCGGCTTCCGGATCCTCAGGGTGCACCTGCTGGTGATCAGCGTCGCCGTGGTGATGATGATCGGCCTCTATCTGTACATCGAGAAGACCCAGGCCGGTCGGGCGATGCGCGCGGTGTCCGAGGACCAGGAGACCGCACGGCTGATGGGCATCGACGTGGACCGCACGATCGCCCGGGTGTTCGCGGTCGGCGGGGGGTTGGCCGGTGCCGCCGGCCTGCTGTTCGGGTTGGTCTTCCAGAACGTGAACTTCTTCAGCGGGTTCCTGCCGGGGATCAAAGCGTTCACCGCCGCCGTGCTGGGCGGGATCGGCCACCCGATCGGCGCGATGCTGGGCGGGCTGACCCTGGGCTCGGTGGAGTCGCTCGGACCGAGCCTGGTGCTGGTCGGGCTGGACATCCCGTCCGCCCACCAGCTCAAGGACGTGGTGGCGTTCTCCGTACTCGTGCTGGTGCTGATCTTCCGGCCCAGCGGGATCCTCGGCGAGCGGGTCAGCGAGGAGCGAGGTTAGCCATGGTGGAGCAGGCGGTGGCAGCCGGCGTGGCCGAGCGGGAGCTGCTCCCCGCGCGGGAGGTGGAGCTGCGGCGGGCCGCGCGGCTCGGGTTGACAGGCGGCGGCGTCGCGATCCTGGTGTCGGCGAACGGGATGGTGCAGGCCTTCTCGGAGCGCGAGGTGATCGGGCCGATCTCCCTCGGCTACCTGATGCTGTTGGGAATCGCGCTGATCTTCGGCTATCTGGCCGGGCGCCCGCCGCCGGTGCTGCAGGGCTTCGCGGCGCCGCGCCCGGGGTGGCGCAACCTCGTGGGCGGCCTGCTGGCGGGACTGGTGGCCGGCGCCGTGATGGCCGCCTTCGTCGCGCTGATCGCCACCGTCAACCTGCGGAGCGTCTTTCTCAACATCACGCCCGAGTTGGCGCGGTCGGGGCCTCGGCTGCTCACCCTGGGACAGGAGCTCGGGGCCGGACTGGGGCTGATCGTCGGCGGCGCCGCGGCGCTGGGAGC
>JBOGDG010000435.1:0-3433 GCA_050701655.1 Micromonosporaceae bacterium | reverse complement strand
CCTTCGCCGTACCGGTGCCGCGGTTGGTGAGCGCGAGCGTGTGCTTGCCGGAGATGCCGACGCCGTCGCGCTGGTACCCCTTGGCGAAGCCGGCGCGTTCGATCAGCCACGCGGCGCTGGTCTTGGCGAGGCCGTCCCCGCCAAGCCACGCGGGCGGGATGATGCCCGGGCCGAGCAGCTCGGCGCAGCGCCGCAGCAGCGCACCGTGGGCGGCGCCGTCCAGCACCGGATTCACGAAGAAGGACCCGACGCTGTACGTGTCCGGGTCGGCGGCGTCGAGCACCATCCCCTTGCCACGGCGCAGCCCCAGCACGGCTTCGCGTACCGCCGGCAGGGGTGCGGTGGCGCCCACCTCGACGCCGAGGGTACGGGCCAGCTCGGCGTACCGGATCGGGCCCGAGTCGGGGCTGGCGGCGAGCCGGTACGTCACCTCCAGCACGGTCCACCGGTCGTGGTGCTTGAAGGCGCTGTGCCGGTAGCCGAAGCCGCACTCGGCGGGGGTCATCGAGACCACGTCGCCGGTGTGGCGGTCGTACACCCGTACCGAGGTGATCGTCTCGGCGACCTCCTGGCCGTACGCCCCGACGTTCTGGATCGGGGTGGCGCCGGTGGAGCCGGGGATCCCCGACAGACACTCGATGCCGGACCAGCCTTCCGCGACGGCCCGCGCCACCACGTCGTCCCACGGCTGGCCGGCGGCGACGGTGAGCTGGACATGGTCGGCGGCGCGCGCGACGGCGACGCCACGGGAACGGAGCACGATCGCCGTACCGGGGAAGCCCGCGTCCGCTATGACCACGTTGCTCCCGCCGGCGAGGATCAGTACCGGAAATCCTTGGTGATCCACTTCCCGGATCGCCTGTACGGTTTCGTCCGCATCGTGCACTTCGAGTAGCCGGTTTGCCGGCCCTCCGATACGAAGTGTCGTGTATGTCCCTAGTGTTCCGTCGCTTACTTCGCGCACATCGTCAGCCTAGGCTGGTAGCAACAGCACCACCCGGCCGGTGCTGTTCACTGGAGGGGGCCATGAGTCACAAACCCGGCAAGGAGTTCTGGCTGGCCGCGCTCCGCCACGAGGGCGCGGCCTTCCGTGGCGCGGTGACCACCGAACATCTGGCCGAGTCGGTGCCGAGCTGCCCGGGCTGGACCGTGGCCAGGCTGGTCCGGCACCTCGGCCTGGTCTACGGCTGGGTCAATTCCCATGTGGTACGCGGCATCGTCAGCCGACCCGATCCCGCTGACAAGTCGGGGCCGACCGGCGAGGACGTACTGCCCTGGTGGGACGAGCGGTACGCCGAGCTGCTCGCCACCCTGGACCGGCTGGACCCGGAGATGCTCGCGTGGAACTGGGCGCCGCAGGCGAAGAAGGCGGTGTTCTGGCACCGCCGGATGGCACACGAGACCGCGGTGCACCGCTGGGACGCCCAGGTCGCCGTCGGGCTCACCGAGCCGATCGAGACCAAGCTCGCCGTGGACGGCGTCGCCGAGGCCCTCGACACCTGGCTGCCCGGCGGCCGGCGGCGCGGCCCGGCCGACGGCAGCGGCCTGGTGCAGCTGGTCGCCGACGACGTGGACCACGAGTGGCTGGTACGCGTCCGCGGCGCCGGCGTCGCCCTGCTCGACACCAGTACGGTGATGCACGAGCCGCACAAGATCGACTCGCAGGCGGTCGGCACCGCCAGCGACCTGCAGCTCGCGCTGTGGGGCCGAGTCCCGTTCGACGTGCTGGAGACCGCCGGCGACCTGCGCCTGCTGGAGGCTCTCCGCACCGGCTGAGGCATGCGGTTCCGATGATCAGGCGAGCAGCGTGTGCTCGACCTGCTTGGCCTGGTCGTACGCGGATTGGCCGTACAGCACCAGGCTGGCGGCGGTCACCTCCGAGGCGGTCTCGGCGAGCGTGGTGAGCGCGATCCGTACGGCGTCGTCGAACGGCCAGCCGTACAGCCCGGCGGAGACCAACGGGAACGCGAGCGTGGCCGCGCCCAGCTCGCCGGCGACCCGCAGCGAGCTGGCGTAACACGAGGTCAGCAGCGCGGAGCGGTCTTCGGCGGCGCTGTACACGGGGCCGACGGTGTGGATCACCCAGCGCGCCGGGAGCCGCCCGGCGGTGGTGGCGACCGCCTCGCCGGTGGCAAGCCCGCGATCGTACTGGCCGGCCCGCAGCGCCCGGCACTCCTCCAGGATCTCGGGGCCGCCGCGCCGGTGGATCGCGCCGTCCACGCCACCGCCACCCAGCAGCGAAGAGTTGGCGGCGTTGACGATCGCGTCCACCCGCTGCTCGGTGATGTCCCCCTCCACCAACGTGATCTGCATGGTGCCCCTAGTGGATCTTGGTGAGAAAGTGTCCGTATTCGACACTAACCCTCCAAGATCTACTGTTGCGAGCCGACCAGGCCGTGGCGGAGGGCGTACACGGCGGCGGCGGCGCGGGTGGAGACGCCGATCTTGGTGTAGATGTGCTGCACGTGGTGCTCCGCGGTACGCGGTGAGATCCTCAGCGTCGCCGCGACCTCGGGGTTCGACCGGCCGCACGCCACCAGCCGCAGCACCTCGATCTCGCGTTCACTCAGCCCCGCCGGGCGAGCCCCGGTACGCCCAGCCCCGGTACGCCGGCTCGGGCGGTGCCCCGCGGCGGCCAGCACAGCATCGGCTGCGTCGGGATCGACGGCTCCGTCGCGTACCAGGGAAAGCAATGTCGTGGCGGCGAGGTCGGCGGACCGCGCGGGCCGGTGCGGTCTGGGCTGGGTCATCGCCTGGTACGCGTCGGCCGCCGCCAACACGTACGCCGACGGCGACAGCTGCTTCGCGCCGGACGGGTAGCCGCTGCCGTCGCGGCGTTCGTGGTGGGCGCCGGCGAGCTTCGCCAGCGGGGCGAGCGCCGTGGAGTGGGAGAGGATCCGCTCGGAGTGGTACGGGTGCAGCCGTACCTTCTCCCAGTCGCCGCGCCCCAGCGGGCGGGGCTTCTCCCACACGCCGGTCGGCACCGCCACCCGCCCCAGGTCGTGGAACAGCCCCGCGTGCCGCAGTGCCCGGCAGTCGTCGGGTGCGAACCCCAGCCGGTGCCCCGCCGCCTCGGCCAGCTCCGCGACGCCGGTGGAGTGGCCGAAGAAGTACGGCGACTTCAGGTCCACGAAGTCGGCGAAGGTCTCCGCCACCCGGTCCAGCCCTCCGGAGTCGATCTCCCGGTACGGCTTCGGCTCGGCGTCCAGCACCGCGTCCCACACGTCGACGTGATCCAGCTCGCGCAGCAGCCCCGGGGTGAACGCGGCGACCAGCTCCGGGTCCAGCCAGCCGCCGGCGCGTTGCCGCAGCGTGGTCAGCGCCGCGTCGGTGCCGCCCAGCCGGTAGAAGATCACCGCCTGGGTGGCCAGCTCGGCGAGCCGCGCCGGCCGGCCGATCGCCTCGCCGGCCAGCCCGCTGGGCAGCCCGCCGC
>JBOGDG010000434.1:0-3433 GCA_050701655.1 Micromonosporaceae bacterium | reverse complement strand
CGGCCGCACAGCGTCCGAAGGATTCCGCCAGTTGATGTCTCATCAGCCGTAGACAATTGACGTGATCTTGCGCCATCATCGTCGTACGTTCGCGAACGTGCAGATCCCGCACCACCTCCAACCCCCTCACGGGAAGGCAGCGGATCATGCACAGTTCTGTGGTTCTACGTCGTCTTGTCGCGGTAGCCGCCGCCGGTCTGGTCGTGTTGCTGCTCCCCACAGCGCCCGGGCAGGCCAGCGCCGAGCCGTCCACTGTGGAGACAGCGGTGACCGCCCGGCTGCTCGCGGATGCTCCCGGCGCCGACGCCGGCGACACCCGGGTCACGGTCACCCGCGGCGCGGGCACCGGATGGGCCTTCGGCACCGCGGTACTGACCGCACCGGCGCTCGCGGGCGCGTACCCCCAAGGTTGGTTGTTCCTGGCGCAGAGCCGCAACGGCCGCTGGTCGGTGGCGTTGGAAGGCGAGCGCGGTTTTGCCGCGCTGGCGCGCAGCGCGCCGGTGCTGCGGGCACAGGAGCGTAAGGCGTTCGCCGGGCTGGGCGAGGTGACGCCGAGCTACGCCAACGGCGACTACCGCACCGGGATGCGGTTGCCGTTCGCCACCGGCGTCTCGTGGTACCTCACCGGCGGGCCGCACGGCTCACCGGTCTGGGACGCCATCGACATGGCCGGCGGCGACCAGGTGGTACGCGCGGCGCGCGGCGGCACCGCCTACACCATGTGCAGAGGCTGGCTGCGGGTGGTGCACGACCGCGGCTACGCCACCGACTACTACCACCTGTGGAGCAACATCAACGTCAACGGCGCGGCCGTCGGGGCGGGCGCGTTCCTGGGCTACACCGGCACCGACGTCACCTGCGGCGGCTCGGCCACCGGGCGACACGTGCACTTCGGGCTGCGGCAGAACAGCAACCCGGTGCCGATCGCCAATCACATCATCGGCAAGTGGACGCCGTACAACGGCGCCGCGGCGTACCAGGGGTACGCGCTGCACGGCAGCCGGCGGGTCAACGTCGGCGGTCAGCTCTACAACTACGGCGCGCTCGGCTTCACCCAGGGCATCGTCGACACCAACGGTGGTACGTCGCTGAACAAGCGCAGCGGCCCCGGCACCGGGTACGCGGTTGTCGGCAGCGTCGCCGACGGCGCCACGGTCAGCATCGCCTGCTCCCGCTACGGCACGTCGCACACGGGTCGCTTCGGCACCACGAGCCTGTGGAACAAGCTCACCGACGGTACGTGGGTCAGCGACGCGTACCTCGCCACCGGCTCCAACGGCCCGGTCAACGGCTGGTGCTGAGCGCGGTCGACAGCGCCGGCGGGCGGCTTCGGCGGGCGGTGGGAGGCGCCGCCCGCCGGGGTTGGTAATGTCGCGGGCGATTCCGCGAGCAGACCCGGGAGCGATTCCAATGGGCAAGAAGGTCACCGTCGTCGGCGCCGGCTTCTACGGCTCCACCACCGCACAGCGCCTCGCCGAGTACGACATCTTCGACACCGTCGTGCTGACCGACATCGTCGAGGGCAAGCCCGAGGGGCTCGCGCTGGACATGGGCCAGTCCCGTGCCATCGAGGGCTTCGAGACCAAGGTGATCGGCCAGACCACCGGACCCAGCGGCGAGGGGTACGAGGCGATCGAGGGCTCCGACGTCGTGGTGATCACCGCCGGGCTGCCGCGCAAGCCGGGGATGAGCCGGATGGACCTGCTCGAGGTGAACGCGAAGATCGTCCGCCAGGTCTCCGAGAACATCGCCAAATACGCCCCCAACGCCGTCGTGATCGTGGTGTCCAACCCGCTCGACGAGATGACCGCGCTGGCGCAGCTCGCCACCCAGTTCCCCAAGCAGCGGGTGCTCGGCCAGGCCGGCGTACTCGACACGGCGCGGTTCACCAACTCGGTGGCCGAGGAGCTGGGCGTGAAGGTGGCCTCGGTGAAGACCCTGACGCTGGGGTCGCACGGCGACACGATGGTGCCGGTGCCGTCGCACTGCACCGTCGACGGCAAGCCGCTCTCGGAGCTGCTGCCCGCCGAGAAGATCGAGGAGCTGGTCGACCGCACCCGCAAGGGCGGGGCCGAGATCGTGGCGCTGCTGAAGACCGGGTCGGCGTACTACGCGCCGTCGGCCGCCGCCGCCCGGATGGCGAAGGCGGTCGCCGAGGACTCCGGTGCGCAGATCCCGTCCTGCGCGTGGGTCGACGGGGAGTACGGCATCTCCGGCGTCTACCTGGGTGTGATGGCCGAGCTGGGCGCCGAGGGCGTCAAGCGGGTGGTCGAGGTCGAGCTGACCGACTCCGAGCTGGCCGCGCTCAAGGAGGCGGCGGAGGCGGTACGCGGCAAGCAGGCGGACGTAGCCAACCTCTGATTTCGGGGGTACGCGCTGCTATCGGGCGCCGGTGGCGCCGCCGACTCGTAGGAACGGGTCGGTGAGGTGGGCGGTGGCGAGGACTGCGGTCCGGCTCAGCAGGTCCAGCCGGGTGGCGTGTGCCCGTACCGGGTCCGCTTCGAGGGCGTACAACACCGACGGGTCGGTCACCTGGATCGCGTGCACGAACGCGTCGCCGGTGATCGCCATCGTCTCGCCGCCGTCATCGACCAGCACCACCTGGTGGCCCGGGGTGTGGCCGGGCGCGTGCTCGGCGCGTACCCCCGGAGCCAGTGACGCCGACCCGTCGACCAGCTGCAGCTGGTCCGCGGCGCGCAACGGAGCCAGGATCTGCTCCTGGTGCTCCGGCGGTGCCACGTCGTACTCGACGCGCTGCAACACGTAGCGAGCATTCCGGAAGTACGGCTGCCGCGCCGCGTAGTCGACCGCCCAGCCGACGTGGTCGGTGTGCAGGTGGGTGAGCACCACGACGTCGACGTCGTCGGGGTTGATCTCGGCCGCGGCCAACTCCTCCGGCAGCCGCCCCGGTACGGGTGCCCACGCGGACGCCGGCGCCTCGGCCGGCCCGATCCCGGCGTCGACCAGGATCGTGGACGCGCCGGCGGTCACCAGGAAGCAGCGGAACCGCAGCCGCCACCGCCCGTCGGCGTCGAACGCGTCGGGGTCGTGCTCGCGGGCCGACCGCCACGCCGCGTCGGTGGCGTCCGGGAACGCCGTCACCGCCGGCTCGAAGAAGTGGCCCACCGCGTCGGTGAGTGCCCGCACGGAGACCGCGCCGACCTCGTACACCTCAGGCATGTCTTTGATCTTGCCAGCCCAGCGCTTCCTCTCGCTCAGGGCGGAACCTACCGGATCGCGGGACCTCGGGATGACCGAAGCAGACCTATCCAGTACGCTCGTACTGCTTAGCGATCCCGAGATTATGAGGAGCCCGGCCGATGGCCAAGATCAAGGTAGCCAACCCGGTCGTCGAGCTCGACGGCGACGAGATGACCCGGATCATCTGGAAGCAGATCAAGGACCAGCTGATCCTGCCGTACCTCGACATCGA
>JBOGDG010000433.1:0-3437 GCA_050701655.1 Micromonosporaceae bacterium | reverse complement strand
GTCTCGGCGAGCACCACGCCCGGGTCGGCGCCGCGGTCCCGCCACACCCGAGCCACCTCCAGGGCGCCGAGGGTGCCGGGCAGCAGGGTGACCAGCTGGCCGCCCTTGACCCGGGGCGCGAGCAGCTCGGCGTACCGCGCGTGCCCGAACGCCGGCACCGCGACCAGCAGCACCTCGGCGTCGGCGGTCGCCACGTCGATGTCGCTGGTGACCAGATCGAGCGTGGCGACGCCCCGTACGACGTCGCCGACCGCCTCGATCTGCCCGCTCGCGAACACCGGCGCCAACTGCTCGGCGTACTCAGGCAGCTCGAAGAGCCGCACGCTGTGTCCACCGAGAGTCAGGTCAGCGGCGAGGGTCTGGGCGCCGTGCCCGCCCCCGAGCACCGCGACTCGACGAGCTGTGCCGCTTTGGGCCGTCACGCGATCACCTCCGCATCGAAAGAACGTGTGTGACCCGGCACACTACGGCGATCGGCGTGACGTTTCGTCGTACTCCCAGCACTAAGTTACTGCCTTGAGAGGTTGTTTCCTTGTATGTTAAGCACTAATCGGGAGGTGCGATGCTGACACCGGAGATCGCCCAGGAGGTCGCCGACGGGATCACGGCGGCGATCGGGTTCAACGTGCTCGTCACCGACCGGGAGGGGCTGGTGATCGGCAGCGGCGACCCGGACCGAGTGGGCGCCGTGCACGAGGCCTCCCGGCAGGTGGTGCGTACGCGCGCCGAGGCGTGGCACGACCCCAGGGCGGCACGGCGGTTCGCCGGGGTGAAGCCGGGCATCACGCTGCCGCTGACGCTCGGGCAGGAGATCGTCGGGACCGTCGGCATCACCGGCGACCCGGAGGTGGTACGTCCCTTCGGCGAGATCGTGAGGCGGCAGACCGAGATCATGCTGCGACAGACCATGTTGCTGCGGCTGGAGCTGCTTCGCGAGCGGGCGCTGGAGCAGCTGGTCGCCGACATCGCCAGCTATCAGGAGGGCACGGTCGACGCCGAGCCGCTGCGCACCCGTGCCGAGGAGCTGGGCTTCGCGGTGGACCTGCCCCGTGCCGTCGTGGTGGTGGCGATCGGGCCCGACGCCACGCCGGCTGACCCGGATCAGGCGCTGGACGTCGATCGACCGCACCATCCGATCCGGCTTGCGAAGGAGGTCTTCGACGCCGCTGGCGACCTGGTCGCCCCGATCGGCGCCGCTGCCGTCGCGGTGCTGGCGGACCTGGCACCCCGCGCCGGATCCGAGGCGCTGCCGAAGCTGGGGGAGGAGCTGGTGAGGCGGATCGAGCAGCGCCTGGGCGCCGACTCATGGGTCGGGATCGGCGCGGAAGCCACCGGCCTGGCTGAGCTGCCGCGCTCGTACCACGAAGCGTGGAGCGCGCTGCGGACCGGCCGCCGGATGGCCCCGAAGGGGCGGGTGCACCACACCCGCGACTTCCGGGTGTGGGACCTGCTGATGGGCGTCGCCCCCCGGCAACGCCGCGACTTTCGGGAGGCGCTGCTGGCCTCGCTCGGCCGGCAGCGCAGCTGGCCGGAGCTGCGCCGCACCGTCATCGCGCTGCTGGAGCACGGCTTTCGGCTGGTGGAGACCGCTCAGGCGCTGCACATCCACCGCAACACGCTGCTCTACCGGCTGGAGCGGATCTCCGCCGCTCTCGGCGGTGACGTACGGGAGCCGAGAGTCGCGATCCCGCTCTACCTGGCCTGCCTGCTGGAGGAGATCGACCACGCCGAGAACGGGCACGGCGCCCCGGGCTGACCTAGCGGAGGTGGGCGCGTTGGGCGGCGTACAGGTCGGTGACGCTGGGACGTGAGCCGTGGTCGGCGAGCAGGTTCTCCAGGTCGCCGGCGAAGTCCGGGGTGAGTTCGCTGTCCGTACCGTCGGTGCCCTGGACGCCGAGGGTCACGCTGCGGGGCGCGACGTCGGCGATCGTCACGGCGTACGGGCTGCCGCTGGTGATCCGTACGTTCCAGTGCGCGATCCTCGCCCCGAACAGCGGGCCGGAGTTGCGCGAGCCACCGACGCGGCCGTTGTTCACCAGGGTGATGTTCGTACGGGCGTTCTCGAACGGCAGCGCCCGGTGGGTGTCGAATGTGCCCTCGGCCATCCGGCCACGCCGCCAGACGTTGCCGGACGACAGCCCCTCCAGGTTCAGCCCGTGGTGGACCGACCCGGACGGCGTGGGCACGGTGAAGGGCTCGATCACGAAGTCGTCGACCAGGTTGTCGTGCGACTGCATCCGGCAGGCGAAGCTGTGGTGGGCGGCCCGGCCGCCGACAACGACCCGGCTGAGGGTGTTCGACTTGGCGGTCGTGAAGCCGAAACCGAGGTCGCAGTTCTCCACCCGCACGTCGCTGGCCCAGCAGTCGTGTACGGCCTGGAAGCACACCCCGTTCGAGCCGGGGTGCTTGTTGTGCGGGGTCATGGCGACCAGTTCGTTGCGTACGGTCAGCCGCTCGATGCCGCTGTCGTGGACCGTCGGGCCGATCGCCCGCAGCCGCGCCGGCCAGCCTGGACGGAGGTCGTACTTGAGTGGTTGGGCCAGCCTGACGAGCCGGTCACCGAGGATCGCCTCGATCCGTACCGGCCACTGGAGTGTGGCGTACTGGATGTACTGGCCACCGGAGCCGGTGACGAGCTGCGGCGCCCGGGTCGGCCAGTCGTAGCTCCTGGCGCCGGGGATGTCCCCGGCGAGATGCGTCAACAGGCTCGCGTCCGGCGGGTTCTCGGACTCGAGCACCACCATCTCGCCCGCTCGGAGTCGGCTGGTGCCGGAGACCAGTAGCGTTTGCTGGCCGTGGACTGCGGTGCCGGCTTCGGCAAGCGTCTCGCCGAGCAGCCAGCCCTCGGTCCCGGCGAAGTCCTCCGCCTCCGAACGGGCCCGCCGTTCCGCCGCGATGAACCAGATCTGCCCGCCGGTCCACGACCAGCGGCTGTTACCACTGGACTGGCGGTTGGGCCGGTAACCCTCCTCCAGCGGCCGGCTGAAATGCAGCACGGTGGCCTCGCGCCCGGCGCCGCGCAGCACGACGTTCGACCAGTGCATGAAGACCGGCGACGACAACAGGTACGTCCCGGGCGGCACCAGCACCACACCGCCGCCGCGTTCCCCCGCGACGCGGAGCGCGGCGTTGAAGGATGCCGCACAGTCCGTCGTGCCGTCCGCGCGGGCGCCGAAGTCGGTCACCCGGACCACCGCGCGTGGCTGCGGCAACCGGGCGCCGAGGCGGTAACCCGCACGCGAGACATCGGGCACCAGTGGGTGCGCGCCGGGCGCCTGCGCCCACTGGCCCAGCAGAGCGGCCGACGCGTCACCGGCCACCCCCGACGGCGCCTCGACCACCGCCCCGGCCGGCGCCGCGACCGCTGGTGCGGCGATGGTGGTCACCGCGGCCGCCGTTGCTCCACCGATCAGCGTGCGCCGGCTCAGCCTGGCCTG
>JBOGDG010000432.1:0-3441 GCA_050701655.1 Micromonosporaceae bacterium | reverse complement strand
CGCCGCCACCCGGTCGCCGGGCTTCACCGCGGCCCCGCCGGGGGCGGCGCGCACCACGCCGGCGATCTCCGAACCGGGCGTGAACGGCGGCTCCGGCTTCAGCTGGTAGAGCCCCCGGGTCAGCAGTACGTCGGGGAACGTCAGCCCCGCCGCGTGCACCTCGACCAGCACCTGACCGCCCGGATCGGGCTCCGGCACCTCGTTGATCTCAAGCGCTTCGGGACCTTCCAGCCGTACCACCTGGAGTGCTCTCATGTCGTCGAACCCTAGAGGAACCAACGGCGGAAACGCAGCGTCCAACCGGGCATGAGGAACACCACACGGGGCGCCGCGGCCACCCTGGCGAGCGGGCTGGCGATCACCATCGGGCTGGCCGGCTGCACCGCCGCGGACCCCTACGAGGACACCACCACCCCCACCGGCCGGACACCACAGCTGGTCGCCTTCGACTCCTGCGGCACCGCGCTCAAAGAGCTGAAAAGCGCATCCCGGCGGTACGTGGGGCCGTACGGTTTCCAGTTCGGCTCGGCGGACGCGGCGGACGGGCGGGCTAACGCCGAGGCGGGGGCGGAACGCGAGGCGGCGGCGCCCGCGGCGCCCGGTGCCGGCGCCGACCAGAGCGCGCCGGAGTATTCGGGCACCAACACCCACGAGGCGGGGGTGGACGAGCCGGACCTGGTGAAGACCGACGGCCGCCGGATCGTGACGGTCGCCGACGGCGTACTGCGGGTGGTGGATGTGGCCGCGCGCAGCCAGACCGGGACGCTGCAGCTCACCGACGTCGAGTACGGCGAGGGGCCGGCCCCGGTGGCGGCACAGCTGCTGATGCACGGTGACCGGGTGCTGGTGGTGCTCGCCGACCAGCACATCGCGTACGACCGGGGCGGCCCCGCAGTGGCCAGCCCCACCCGGGAGGTCTTCGGGCCCGAGTTGCTGCTGGTCGACATCTCCGCCGCGCCGCGCGTGGTGAGCCGGATGAAGCTCGACGGGCAGTACGTCGACGCCCGCGCCGTCGGGGGCACCGTCCGGCTGGTGACCCGCTCCGTGCCGCGGGTGCCGTTCGAGCACCCCGACGGGAAGAAGTCCGAGGCCCGCGCGGAGCGCGACAACCGGGTCAGCCTGGAGCGCAGCACGATCTCCGACTGGCTCCCCCGGTACGAGATCGACGACGGCCGTACGGTGACCCGCGGCCAGGTCGGCTGCGACGCGGTGAGCCGGCCGACGGCGTACACAGGGACCTCGATGTTGACCGTTACCACACTCGGGCTGGAAGCGTCGGCACTCAGCGGGGCGCAGTCGGTCAGCATCGTCGCTGACGGCAGCACCGTGTACGGCACCGGCAAGACCCTGTACGTGGCCTCCGATCAGCGGATGGTGCGCGCGCTCGGCGACGGCACCGAGCGGCGTGGTGCCGCGAAGCCGGCGCAGCCGCGTACCGACTTCTACAAGTTCGACACCTCGCGGGCCGGGGCGCCGCGGTTCACCGGTGCGGGCACCGTGCCCGGCTGGCTGATCAACCAGTACGCCATGTCCGAGCACGACGGCTACCTGCGGGTCGCCACCACCACCGGTGACATGCGGGGCGGCGGCAACCCCGAGCAGGAACCCAAATCGCAGAGCGCCGTGTACGTGCTCGCCCACCAGGGCAAGCGGTTGCACACCGTGGGACGCGTCGGCGGGCTCGGCAAGGGGGAGCGGATCTACGCCGTACGGTTCGCCGGCCCGGTCGGGTACGTGGTGACGTTCCGTCAGACCGACCCGCTTTACACAGTGGACCTGACCGATCCGCGTAAGCCCACGGTGGCCGGCGAGCTGAAGATCACCGGCTACTCGGCGTACCTGCATCCGGCGGCCGCGGGGCGGCTGATCGGGGTCGGTCAGGAGGCGAACGAGCGGGGCCAGACGCAGGGCACCCAGGTGTCGCTGTTCGACGTGTCGGAGCTGTCGGCACCGCGCCGGCTCGCGCAGTACCACCTGAAGTTCGCCAACTCGGAAGCCGAGTACGACCCGCACGCGTTCCTGTACTGGCCGAAGACTGGGCTGCTGGTGATCCCGGTGACCGGCCACCTCGCCGAGCCCGCCGGTGACCGGCCGGAGGGGGCGTACGGCGGCGCTCTGGTGCTGAAGCTGAGCGGCGACAACTTCACCGAGCTGGGCACGATCGGCCACCCGTCGCAGGGCTACGGAGGCGTACGCCGGACGCTGTTCATCGACGGGACACTGTGGACGGTCTCGCAGGCCGGCCTGATGGCCAGCGATGCCACCACCCTGAAGCAACAAGCCTGGATCTCCTTCAGTTAGGCCTCCCCAGGGTCCGGTCCCGTCGGGCGCCCACCGGGGGTGCGCTCGGCGGGACCGGTTTTCGTGTGCTGGCCGCCACGCCGCGAGCCGCGAGCCGCTATGCCCCGAGCCGCTACGCCGCTAGCCGCTACGCCGCCTGCCGCCACGCCGCGTGCCGCTACGGCGCGCGGGCACTACTTCGGCAGTGGCGCCTGTAGGTAGCGCTGGATGGTGCCGCCCACGGTGGCGACCAGCTGCTCGGGCGTCGCCGTGGCGACCGGCGGCAGGCGCAGGAGGTGGCGGCACAGCGCCAGACCGAGCATCTGGCTGGCGATCAGCCCGGCCCGGCGCGGCGCCTCGCCGGGGTCGTCGAGCACCGGGAGCAGCGCCGGCAGCAGCTGTCGCCGGAACATCTCACGCATCCGCTCGGCCGCGGCATCGTCCACGGCGGCAGAACGCAGCAGCATCAGCAGTACGTCGTCGTCCGGGTCGCCCTCCCAGCGGTGCAGGAAGTGGCGTACCAACGTCTCGCCGAGCCGGGAGCGGGGCACCGCGGTGAGGTCCGGCAGTCGCAGGTCGGCGTCGAGCGCGGCGGCGAACAGGTCGGCCTTGTTGCCGTAGTAGCGCATCACCATCGCGGGGTCGATGCCGGCGTCGGCGGCGATCTTCCGGATGGTCGCGCCCTGGTAGCCGTGCCGGGAGAACCGGGCCCGGGCTGCGCGCAGGATGTCGGCGCGGGTGGCGTCGGAGCGGCGCACGGTCACGTCAACGAGTGTAGGCCAACACGTGTTGACGCGACGCTGTGGCGCGCCTAGCCTGGTCCATGTCAACACTTGTTGGCATCGGGCGCGCTACGGGAGGTGCGGGATGCGCAGGTCGACAGCGGCGGTCGGGAGCGTGGTCTGGTTCGTGCTGGCGCCGGGGCTGGTCGCCGGCCTCGGACCCTGGTGGCTCACCGGCTGGCGGGTCGGTGAAGCGGTGCCCTTCGGGGTGGTGCTGCAGGTGGCCGGCGCGGCGCTGATCGTGGCCGGCATCGCGGCGCTGACCAGCGCTTTCGTACGGTTCGTGAGGGAGGGCTCCGGCACCCCGGCACCGGTCGCGCCGCCCGGCCGGCTCGTCGTCGGCGGGCTCTACCGGTACGTCCGCAACCCGATGTACGTC
>JBOGDG010000431.1:0-3446 GCA_050701655.1 Micromonosporaceae bacterium | reverse complement strand
GTGCCGACCGTGCCGCAGCCCAGCATCGCCACCCGCAGTGGCCGGTTCACCGCCGTCTGGGGCACCGCGCCGCTGGCCGCCGGCACCGCGCCGCTGGCCGCCGCCTTGGGCTCGTCCTGTGCCACGTCCGACCTCACCCCACGTCCAGCGCCAGCAGGTCCTCGACCGACTCCCGCCGTACGATCACCCGCGCCGCTCCGTCGCGTACCGCCACCACCGGCGGCCGCGGTACGTGGTTGTAGTTGCTCGCCATGCTGCGACAGTAAGCACCTGTCCCCGGTACGGCGAGAAGATCTCCCGGCTCGACATCCGCCGGCAGGAATTCATCCTTCACCACGATGTCCCCGGACTCGCAGTGTTTTCCCACCACGCGGGCCAGCGCGGGCTCGGCCTGTGATGCGCGCGACGCCAGCGTGGTGGAGTACGACGCGTCGTACAGCGCGGTGCGGATGTTGTCGCTCATCCCGCCGTCGACGGAGACGTACCGCCGGGTGGCGCCGGCGTCCAGCGCGATGTCCTTGACGGTGCCGACCTGGTACAGCGTCAACGTGCTCGGCCCGACGAGCGCCCGCCCCGGCTCGACGGACAGCTGGGGCCGGGCCAGCCCGTACGCCGCACACTCGTGGTCGATGATCTTGAGCAGGCGGGACGCGATCTCGGCCGGCGGCAGCGGATCGTCCTGCGTGGTGTACGCGATCCCGAACCCGCCGCCCAGGTCCAGCTCCGGCAGCTCGACGCCGTGCTCGTCGCGGATCGCCGCCTGCAGCCCCAGCACCCGCCGCGCCGCCACCTCGAAGCCGCTGGTGTCGAAGATCTGCGACCCGATGTGGGAGTGCAGCCCGATCAGCTCCAGTGCGGGCGTCGCGAGGATCCGCCGCACCGCCTCGGCCGCGGCACCCCCGGGGCCCTCGGCGCCGCCGCTGGCAGCGTCACCGCCGTTGGCCAGCGAGAAGCCGAACTTCTGGTCCTCGTGGGCGGTGGCGATGTACTCGTGGGTGTGCGCCTCCACGCCGACGGTGACCCGCACCATCACCCGGGGTCGTACGTTCAGGTCGCCGGCCAGCGCGATCAGCCGGTCGATCTCGTCGTACGAGTCGACGATGATCCGCCCTACGCCGGCCCGCAGCGCCGCGGTCAGCTCCGCCACCGACTTGTTGTTGCCGTGCAGCCCGAGCCGGTCGGCGGGGAACCCGGCCGCCAGCGCCACCGCCAGCTCGCCGCCGGTGCAGACGTCGAGCCCGAGCCCCTCCTCGGCGACGATCCGGACCACCGCCTTGCACAGGAACGCCTTGCCCGCGTAGAACACTTCGGTGTCGGCGAACCCCTGCTTGTACGCCCGGCAGCGCGCCCGGAAGTCCGCCTCGTCGAACACGTACGCCGGCGTGCCGTACTCCTCGGCGAGGGTCTTCACGTCGATCCCGCCGACGGCGAGCACCCCGTCGGCGCCGCGCTCGGCGGTCGCCGGCCACAGCTGATCCAGCAGCGCGTTGACGTCGGCCGGCGCACGCAGCCAGGACGGTCCGTGGTGGCCGATGTCGGCGTGCAGCGCCCCTGCCTCATGTGCCCGCATCGCTACATCCGCTCCGGTGCCGAGACCCCGAGCAGGTCGAGACCGTTGGCGATCACGACCCGGGTGGCGTCGTTGAGCCAGAGCCGCGCCCGGTGCAGGTCGGTGGTCTCCTCGTCGCCGCGCGGCAGGATCCGGCAGTTGTCGTAGAACCGGTGGTACGCGCCCGCCAGCTCCTCGGAGTACCGGGCGATCCGGTGCGGCGCCCGCAGCTCCGCCGCCAGCGCCACCACCTGCGGATACTCAGCCAGCGCGAGCAGCAGCTCACCCTCCTTCGGATGCTCCAGCAGCTCCGGTCTGAACTCCTCCCCCGCGCCCCGGGTCAGCCCCAGGTCGGCGGCGTTGCGCGACACCGCGGCGGTACGCGCGGCGACGTACTGCACGTAGAAGACCGGGTTGTCGTTGGACTGCCGGGTGATCAGCTCGATGTCCATCGTCATCGGCGAGTCGGCCGAGTAGCGCGCCAGCGTGTACCGGGCGGCGTCCACCCCGACCGCGTCGACCAGCTCGTCGAGCGTGACGATGTTGCCGCCCCGCTTGGACAGCTTCACCTCCACGCCGCCGCGTACCAGCTTCACCAGCTGGCCGATCATCACCTCGATGTGCTCGGCGGGGTCGTCCCCGGCGCACGCGGCGAGGGTCTTGAGCCGGCTCACGTACCCGTGGTGGTCGGCGCCGAGCATGTACACGCAGCGGTCGAAGCCCCGCTCCCGCTTGTTGATGTAGTACGCGGCGTCCGCGGCGATGTAGGCCTTCTCGCCGTTGGAGCGCACCAGCACCCGGTCCTTGTCGTCACCGAAGTCGGTGGTACGCAGCCACACGGCGCCGTCAGCGTCGTACACATGGCCCTGTTCGCGGAGTTTGTCCAGCGCGTGCTCGACGGCGCCCGAGTCGTGCAGGGTGCGCTCGGAGAACCAGACGTCGAACTCCACCCCGAACCGGCTCAGACTGGCCTGCATCTCCGCCAGCATCAGCTGGTAGCCACGCTCGGCGAAGTGCGCGATCGCGGCGTCGGCCTGCCGGTCGGCCAGCTCCGGCTTCTCGGCCACCACCTGCTGCGCGATCTCGGAGACGTACTCGCCGCCGTACCCGCCCTCGGGGTGCGGTTCGCCGCGCGACGCCGCGTACAGCGACTCGGCGAACATCCGCATCTGGGTGCCGGCGTCGTTGATGTAGTGCTCGCTGGCGACCTCCGCGCCGGCGGCCTCCAGCACCCGGTGCAGCGAGTCGCCGAGCGCCGCCCACCGGGTGTGCCCGAGATGGATCGGCCCGGTCGGGTTGGCGGAGACGAACTCCAGGTTGAGCTTCTGGCCCTTGAGGGCTTCGCCGCGCCCGTACCCCCGGCTCTGCTCTACGATCGTGCGCGCCAACGTGCCCGCGGCGGCCGACGAGACCCGGATGTTCAGGAATCCCGGGCCAGCGACCTCGACGCCGGTGATGCCCTCGACACGGCCCAGCTCCTCGGCGATCCAGCCGGCCAGCTCGCGCGGCGCCACTCCCACCCGCTTGGCCAGTTGCATTGCCAGGTTGGAGGCGTAGTCTCCGTGCTCGGGGTTGCGGGGTCGCTCGACCGCCGTCGCCTCCGGCAGCACGGCGGCATCCAGCCCCCGGGCGGTGAATACAGCCCTCGTGGCGGCCAGTACGACATCGGCAAGCTTGGCAGGAGTCACCGCGCAATGCTAACGAGGGTAGAGTCGGTGGCTCGGCGGTATCCCTGTGTGAGGACCACCTGGCGAGATCGCCGAGGAGATATGAGGTAGTACGTCGGGCCGACCAGCGCCCAACACCCCCATACCGGAGCGTGGACAAGCTCATGAGCAAGAAGACGAACCCCGAGGTCGACGAAGAGCTCGACATCGACCTCGACGCTGCCGAGGAC
>JBOGDG010000430.1:0-3459 GCA_050701655.1 Micromonosporaceae bacterium | reverse complement strand
GCGCCGACCTGTGTGCCCGCGCGATCGACCTCGGCGAGCTGCTGGTGGCGCTGCTGCCCGACCAGCCCGAGGTGCTCGGCCTGCTCGCGCTGATGCTGCTGCACGAGTCCCGCCGCACCGCGCGCACCGATGCGGATGGCTCGCTGGTGCTGCTGGAAGGCCAGGACCGCGCGCGCTGGGACGCCACCCTGATGCGGCGCGCCCGCCGGCTGATCCACGGTGCCTGGCGCCGCCCCAGCGTCGGCCGGTACGTCATCGAGGCGTCGATCGCCGGCGTACACGCCGCGGCGGCTCGGTACGAGGACACCGACTGGCCGCACATCGTACGGCTCTACGACCTGCTCCACCGGGTGAGCCCCAGCCCGGTGGTCGCCTTGAACCGGGCGGCCGCGATCGGCCTCGGCGACGGCCCCGAAGCCGGCCTGGCCGCACTCGCCCCGTTCGCCGGAGAACTCGCCGACTACCAGTACTTCCACACCACTCGCGCCGATCTGCTGAGCCGCCTGGACCGCCGGGCGGAGTCGGCCGAGGCGTACCGCAGAGCCCTCGAACTCACCACCAACCCCACCGAACGCGCCTTCCTCGCCACCCGCCTCACCGCCCTCGCCTAGCAGCACATGCCGGCGCAGGTGAGCGCGGCGTACCAGCGGCTGGTTGACGCCGGCTACACCAGCCGGATGGTCTGAGAACGGCGTACACCACTTTCTTGCGATGCCGTCACTGACATCACGATGTCAGTGACGGCATCGAGCAAAAGTGGTGCATGTCTTTCTGAGCGGAGGCAGGGGCGGCGCGGCCGTGTGGCGGGTGGAGACGGCGGCGCCCCGGTGGCGGCGTGTCGGCCGGCCACCGGGGCGCGTGCAGTTGCGTTGGCTGCTAGAAGGTCAGGCTCACCGCGTCGATGTAGCCGGTGTCGTACGCGTACACGTCACTTACCCGGAGCTTCCAGGTGCCGGCCGCGGCCTCGGCGGAGGCGTTGACCGTGTACGTGGTGTTCACGTTCGGCGTGGAGTCCCAGGCGTTGGCGCGCTTGAGCCGGTACACCGTGCCGTCCGGGGCGATCAGGTCGATCACCAGGTCTCCCCGGTAGGTGTGCTTGATGTCCACCGCCACCTTCAGCGTGCGCGGCGCGTTGCCGCTCAGCTCGCAGGTGACCGGCGAGGCGGCGGTGCCCCGGTCGGGGATCGCCACGTCGTCGGTGTTGCCGACGGTCCGGGTGGGCGGCGTCGACGGGCTCGGGGACCCGGTCGGGCTGGCCGTCGGCGACCCGGTGGGGGACGCGGTCGGGCTGGCCGTCGGGCTGGGTCCGGAGGTGTTGATCCCGGCCAGCTTCCACGTGGCGTACGCGATCACATCGGCGTGCGCGTCGAAGGACGCGTCGTCGATGTTGTCCGGGTACGAGTCACACGCCCGGTGGTAGCACGGGTCGTACGGCTGGCCCGCCGTACCGCCCCACTTCTCGGCCTGCGCGGCGGTCTTGCGTCCCTCCGCGCCGGAGAAGGTGCCGCCGACCGGGATCCCCGCGTTCTGGAACGCGGCGTGGTCGGAGCGGCCGCTGGTGGAGACACCTTCGGTGGAGATCTGCTCCACCTCGAAGCCGGCCTCCAGGACCGCCCTGATGTCGGCGCCGTTCGGGTCGTCGTTGTAGACGAAGTACGCCGGGTTCGGCGACGCGATCATGTCGAAGTTGACGTACCCCTTGAGTTTGCTCTTCTCGCCGCTCGACAGGTTGGCCACGTAGTGCTTGGAGCCGATCAGCCCCAGCTCCTCGGCGCCCCACCAGCCGAACCGAACCGACTTGGTACCGGAGGCGTTGCTGGCGGCGTACCGCAGCGCCACCTCGAGCACCCCGGCCGAGCCGGAACCGTTGTCGTTGATCCCGGGACCGGCGGCGACGCTGTCCAGGTGCGAACCCAGCATCAGCACCTGATCCGGGTCACCGCGGCCGGGCAGCTCCGCGATCAGGTTGTAGCCGGTCTTTCCGTTGTACGTGAACTCCTGCACCTGCGTGGTGAAACCGGCCGCGTCCAGCTTGCCCTTCACGTAGTCGACCGAGGCCTTGTAGCCGGTGCTGCCGTGAGCCCGGTTGCCGCCGTTGGCGTCGGCGATCTTCCGCAGCTCGTTGGCGTGCGCCTTCAGGTTGGCCAGCTCGACGTCCGGGATCGGCGCGCCGGACGGCGGCTGCGACGGGGACCCGGTCGGCGACGGTGCCCCGGTGCTGCTCGGGGAGCCCGTCGGCGATCCGCCGCCGGAGCAGGTCGGCTCGCCGCTCAGCGCCGGTACGCTGACCGCGTCCCACGCCTTCTTCACCGTGTCGAACTCGGTGCACGAGCCGGCGTACAGCTCCTTGGCGGCCTCCAGGGTCGCCTTGCGGGCGAGCTTGTAGTCCCAGCCGCTGACCTTGCGCAGCAGCGCGTGGTACCAGATCAGGCCGGCCTTATCGATCCCGATGCCGGTGACGGAGCTGCTGTCGCAGGTCGGGGACGCTGGCTTGCCGCCGCCCGGGTTGGAGCCCTCGGCGGTCAGGTAGAACCAGTGGTTCGCCGGGCCCGCTGCGGCGTGCTCCTCGGTGTTCGGGATGTCGGTCGACCAGCAACTCGGGTCGCCCTTCTTCGACGGGTCGTACATCGTGCGGATCGGCCCGTCGCCCACCAGATCGACCTCTTCACCCACCTCGTAGTCGGGCGGGTCGTTGGGGTTGTTGGCGAAGTGCTCCACCTGGGCGGCCAGGATGTCGGAGGCCGCTTCGTTCAGTCCGCCGGTCTGGTTGGAGCGACCCGGGGTGTGGCAGAACACGCCGTGGCCCAGCTCGTGCGCCACCACGTCGATCGAGTTGACCTGGCGCTGCCCGTCCTGAGTCTTGCCGTACGTGGTCTCGTCGTTCGACGCGTCGTCGCCCGGCGCGCACGAGTAGTACGCGTTCACGTCGGAGAGCCCGACGTACATTGGCGCGGTACGCCCGGCCCCGTCGATGCCGTCCCGGTTGAACTTCTGCTTCAGGTAGTCCCAGGTCTTGGCGCCGGCGTACTGGGTGTCGACCGCCGCGGTGGGCAGGTCGGTGCCGGAGCCACCGCCCCAGACGTTGTCGGCGTCGGTGTAGACCTTCTTGTCGCGGTAGTTGCCGGTGGTCATGCCGCCCCGGCCGGCGTCGCGCAGCTCGTACGTGCCGCCCGCCGACGTGGTGTCGAGGGTGACGTCGCCGTTGTAGTAGCCCTTGCCGTCGGCGCCGCCCACCTCGTCCCAGGACTCGATGTACTTGCCGCTGATGGCGTCCACGTACACGTGGATCCGGCTCGGGCCGTGGTGGCCGCGGCCGGTGACGGGCACTTCCCAGACCAGCCGGTCCACCCCGTACGCGGAGTGCACCCCGAGTGTCGGGGCGCCGGCCTTGCCGCTGACCAGCTCGGCGTACGCGCGGGCGTACCTGACGGCCCGCTTCGCCGCCTTGCCGGCGCTGAA
>JBOGDG010000429.1:0-3463 GCA_050701655.1 Micromonosporaceae bacterium | reverse complement strand
GTCCCGCGGCGGCGGCCCCGGCATGTGGCGCGCTGCGAGCGGCGCGGCCCCGCGTAGGCTTGGCCCCGACCCCACCCGTGGGGTAGTGCCGTGGTGAGTCCACTCGTGAATCCGGGAGTCGCTCCGTGGTTATGAAGACCCCACTGCCGCGTGTCAGCCGTCGCGGCCGGGTCGCGGTCACTGTCGCGGTCGTACTGATCGTCGCGTACACCCTGCTGAGTTGGGTGGCGCAGGTCTGGACCGACTGGCTGTGGTACCAGGAAGTCGGCTACGAACGGGTGTTCTCCACTCAGTTCCAGACCCGGGCGCTGCTGTTCGGGCTGTTCGGCGGGCTGATGGGGCTGTGGCTCGCGGGCCACCTCTACCTGGCGTTCCGGCTGCGACCCGTACTGCGACCGAACTCGCCAGAGCAGTTGAACCTGGACCGTTACCGGATGCGGGTGACCCCGCGGATCGGGCTCTACATCGGACTCGCCGCCGGCTTCATCGGCCTGATCACCGGGTTGTCGGCGCAGGGCCGCTGGCAGCAGTGGCTGCTGTTCTGGAACGCCGAGGAGTTCGGCGAGAAGGATCCGCAGTTCGGGCTCGACATCGGGTTCTACATCTTCGAGTACCCGTTCTGGCGGTTCCTGCTCGGCATCGCGTTCACCGCGGTCGTGGTCGGCGTGCTGGGCGCGCTGTTCGTGCACTACCTGTACGGCGGCGTACGGCTGCAGGGCGCCGGCGACCGGATGACCACCGCCGCGCGCGCCCACCTCTCCGCGCTGGTCGGGCTGTTCGTGATCCTCAAGGCGGTGGCGTACTTCCTCGACCGGTACGGGCTGCTGCTCGGCCGCAACGCCGAGCTGGACATCTCCGGCGCCGGCTACACCGACATCAACGCGCTGCTGCCGGCGAAGGAGATCCTGGTCTGGATCACCGTGATCGCGGCGGTCGCCGTGATCGTGTTCGCCAACGCGGTGGTACGCAACCTGGTGTGGCCCGGGGTGGCGCTGGGGCTGGTGGCGATCTCCGCGATCGCGATCGGCGGCGTCTACCCGTGGTCGGTGCAGACGTTCGAGGTGAAGCCGAACCTGCGGGACAAGGAAGCCACGTACATCGACCGGACCATCAAGGCCACCCGGCAGGCGTACGGGATCGAGGATTCGATCGTCCGGGAGAGCTACCCGCTGACCAACACCACGCCACCGGCCGGCCTGGCCGGGGAGGCCGCGGCACGCGACAGCGTACGGCTGCTGGACCCCAGCGTGGTGGGGGAGACCTACAGCCGGGTGCAGCAGGTACGAGGCTTCTACGAGTTCAACGACACGCTCGACGTGGACCGCTACGCGCAGCCCGACGGCTCCGTACGCGACTACGTGGTCGGGGTCCGCGAGCTGAAGCCGGAGGACCTGCAGGGCAACCAGCTCACCTGGCAGAACCGGCACAGCCGATTCACCCACGGGTACGGCTTCGTGGCGGCGCCCGCCAACGATCCGTGCGGCACCCGGCCCAAGTTCGTCTCCGGCTTCCTCGGCGACGCGAGCAAGGGCGGCAGCGACGCCACCGGCGCGGAGTGCGGGGAGCGCTCCCCGCTGTTCAACGTCAAGCACCCGCAGATCTACTACGGGGAGCTGATCAGCGACTACTCGATCGTCGGCAAGACGCCCGGCACGGGCGACCGGGAGTTCGACCGGCCCGCGGCCACCGGCGGCGAGAGCGAAGGCATCAGCAACACGTACGACGGCAAGGGCGGGGTGCCGGTCAACTCCGCGACCCGGCGCATGCTCTACACCATCCGGTACGGCTGGGAGTGGAACTTCATGCTCTCCGACGTACTGAACGAAAATTCCAAGCTGCTCTATGTACGCAATCCGCGCGACCGGGTGGAGAAGGCGGCGCCGTTCCTCACCGTGGACGGGGACCCGTACCCGACGGTGGTCGACGGGCGCGTGGTGTGGATCGTGGACGCGTACACGACGGCGTCGACGTACCCGTACTCCGAGGAAGTCAACCTGGAAGAGGCGGCGAGCGACGCGCTGACCGGGACCGGCAGCGCCGCCCAGGCCCGCCGCAACATCAACTACATCCGCAACTCCGTGAAGGCCGTGGTCGACGCGTACGACGGCACCGTGACCCTCTACCAGTGGGACACCGACGACCCGATGCTGAAGGCCTGGGACAAGGTGTTCGGCGGGTTGGTGAAGCCCAAGTCGGAGATCCCCGACTCGCTCGAGGAGCACTTCCGCTACCCCGAGGACATGTTCAAGGTGCAGCGGGACCTGCTGGCGCGGTTCCACGTCAACAACCCGAACGAGTTCTTCAGCGCCGACGACTTCTGGGAGGTGCCGAAGGATCCCAAGGCGCCCGACAGCGGCGACAAGCAACCGCCGTTCTACCTGCTCGCGAACCTGTCCGACAAGAACCAGGGCGAGCCCACGTTCCAGCTGACCAGCGCGATGAACGCCAAGGGCCGGGAGAACCTCTCCGCCCTGATCAGCGGCTATTACGACGGCGACCAACCGAAGCTGCTGGTGCTGGAGTTACCGGTCGACACCGTCGACGGTCCACTGCTGGTACAGCAACAGCTACAGGCCTTCGGCGCCAAGGACATCTCTGACTTCCAGCGATCCCAGGAGGTGAAGTACGGCAACCTGCTGACCCTCCCGGTCGCCGGCGGCCTGCTGTACGCAGAACCGTTGTACCTGAGGAACAAGGAGCAGAAGGGCTCGTACCCCACGCTGCAACGCGTACTGCTGATGTACGGCACCTGTCTGGCCTTCGAACGCACCCTCGGCGAGGGGCTGACCGCGCTCGCCGAACGCCGTAACTGCAGCGGCGAAGCCGCCCCCGGCGAGCCGGGCACCGAGCCACCTCCCACCACCGGTGCGCCCCCCGATACCTCCGATCCCGACGTCGCCCGGGCCGTCGCCAACCTGAAGAAGGCGATCGCGAACCTCCGCAAGGCCCAGCAGTCCGGCGACTTCGAGGCGTACGGCAAGGCGCTGGAAGAGCTCGAGAAGGCGATCAACGAGTTCGAACGGGTCACCGGTACGAAGGCCCCGGTGAAGACCCCGACGGCGTCCCCGACCGCACGCGGCTCACCGAGTCCGACGCCTTCCGGTTAGCGCGGGTTGCTTGGCTTGTGGTTTGTGGTCATGTTGCGGTCTCCAGCGGGTTCCAGACCGCAACATGACCACAAAACCCGGACCCGCCACCCCCAGTTTGGCGGTACGTCAGGCACGCGCTAGAGTTGGCAACGCCGCTGATGCGGTGCGACGCGGGGTGGAGCAGCTCGGTAGCTCGCTGGGCTCATAACCCAGAGGTCGCAGGTTCAAATCCTGCCCCCGCTACCATTGTGATGTCTCAGGACATCGGCGACAGCCGGACCTACGAATGTGGGTTCGGCTGTCGTTCATTTCGGGGGTTTTCTGGTGGGTCCTTTGGGTGCTGCGGTGGGCTGGTAGTCGCGGTTGGGGTCGAG